>DAHUXF010000146.1 GCA_027307295.1 Acidobacteriaceae bacterium | reverse complement strand
CCACCTCTTCGCGCGCAACCTGGATGCTTTGGGCCGCGCGATAAGGACGGTCGGAGGTGATGGCGTCCAGGGTATCAGCAATCGAGAAAATCCGTGCCCCCAGCGGGATGTCATTGCCGCTCAGGCCGCGTGGATAACCAGTCCCGTCAAACCGCTCCTGATGGGCATAAACGATCTCCGCGGCTTCCGCAAGAAATGGAATTTTCTTCAACATCTGGTAGCCGCGATAGCAATGTTCGCGCATGATCTCGGTTTCCGCTTCCGTCAGCGCGCCCGGTTTGCGCAAAATAGCGTCCGGAATGGCCATCTTGCCGATGTCATGGAGGAAAGCGCCGCGTGCGATGATCCGGATCTTCTCGCCGGAAAGGCCCATGGCGCGCGCCATGGCGATGGTGAAGGCGGTAACGCGTTTGGAGTGGCCTTCGGTCTCGGCATCTTTTAAGTCCAGGGCGTCGCCTAGAGCTTCCAGGGGTATATCGTAAGAACGTTCCAGATCGGTCATGGCCTGGCGCAATTGCTCCGTGCGGGCCGCCACCAGGGACTCCAGATTTGATTGATAAGCCCGGTTTTCCAATTTCAGGCGGCGATGCTCCAGGGCGCGGCGCACCATGGCCAAAAGCTGCTCCCGCTCAAACGGCTTCAGCAGGTAATCATAGGCCCCGTTGCGGATGGCGGCCAGCGCAACAGAAATATCATGGACGGCGGTGACCATAATCACCGGCATGTCAGGATATTTTTCTTTGGAGCGCTCCAATAAGGCAATGCCGTCAAGCTCAGCCATCATCAGATCGGAAAGCATGAGCTCGAACTCACCTGTGGAACTCATTACGGCCAGGGCTTCCATGCCGGAAGCCGCCTGACGGGTCTTATAACCCGCCGCGTTCAGCATGGAGGAGATGATTTCTCGTATTGGTTCCTCGTCATCAACAACGAGAATACGTTCGGTAGCCATTCGGAAAGTTTACCTTGGGGGGAACTTCAATTTAACCCAGAGTGCTGTGAAATACAATGTCACTTTGAAGAAAAATATCTCATAATTGTAAAATTCATGGTATATACGGAAGACCCCCACTCGACTGGAAGCCTTTCAAAATAAAGAATGGAATTAAGCCTCCAAGCGGCGTTTTTGGCGGAAATGTCAACGTTGCTCATTCTGCTGGCTGGGGCAGTGCTTCTGTACGGCAGTTTCCGTGAGAAGTATCTGGTTCCCTGGATCGCAGGGTGGACAGCGATGTGCCTGTCCAGGGCTTTTTTGTCTCTGAGTGGTGCCAGCGGCCCAGGGTTGCTATGGATGGTGCTGGCCCATGCCGCCTACCTTATTGCCTTAGGCCTGTTTACTACTTCCGTTCTAATGTACGTTGCACAAGTCAGGCTGCTTTGGCTTGCCTTTGCCGGCCTGGCTCTGGCTTTCCCTTTAGACGTTACTTTCGTACTGTGGTTGCCAAATCCCTGGTTGCATCGCTTGTCCATGGCGCTGTGTTTGGCAGTAAAACTGCTTGCCTCGACGCATCTGGCCCGTTTTGCCTGGGGAAGATCCAATGTTGGCCGCTGGCTGCTGGCGGCCATGCTGCTATGGGTGCATCTGGATAGCATCGCCTTGCCACGCGCGATTGCCGGCCAGGACATTCTGGTTGACCTGCTGTTGGGCATCAGCGTGATGATCGTGGTCCTGGATGATTCGCGGGTACAGATTCAGCGTTTGGACGCATTGAACACCATCACGCAGCAAATCTCCGATTCCCGGGACTTTGAGCCAACAGTTTTGATCATTTTGCAGGAGTTGCGCCGGGTCTCGCACGCCAAGGCGGCATGGTTTCGCATCCTGGAAGGCGACCGGCTGGTGCTCTCCGCCCATTGCGGCGTATCGCAGCGGTTTGTGGAACAGGTGGCCATGGTGGAGGTTGCGCACAGCATCAGCAACTTTGTCTTGCGCGATAGCGAGGTCTACGTTGTTCGCACGGTGCAGAGTCAACCGGAAATCCGCGATGTCCTGATGGCTGAAGGTATTCATCACCTGCTCCTGGTGCCGGTGGAGGGCAAAACTTCCCAGGTGGGGATTTTGGTGCTGGGTGTGGCGGGATTTCGCGCCTACACGGGACGGGAGAAAAAATTTCTGAAGGCCGCAGCCAAGCAACTGGGGCTGGCGGCGGAAAATCGCAGGCTGCTGCAACAGGTGTTGCGGTCGCGCAATGAATGGGCAAGCACCTTTGATTCCATCCCGGACTACATCCTGGTGCATGACCGGGAATATAAGATTCTGCGCGCCAATCATGCACTGGTAGGCCGTCTGCAGAGTACGCGCGAAGATGTTATCAGCCGGCTGTGCGAAGAAGTTCTGCCGGGCGCCGGGGTGAACTGGAAAGGCTGCCCCTACTGCGCCCATGCCGAGTATGCGAGCGAGAAAGACCCCTGCTTCGGCGGTTATTGCGTGGTGACCACCTCAGCCTATACCGGCGACGACCATGCGCGCGGCGGCACGGTCCATGTGATTAAAGATGTAACCGAGGCCCGCGCGGCAGAAGACCGGTTTACATCGCTATTCAACCATATGCATGAAGGGGTCTTCGTTTCCACGCCGGAAGGCCACATTCTGGATTGCAATGAAGCTTTTGTGAAAATGCTGGGGTATGAGAGCAAGGAAGAAATCTTGCAGCTTGATGTTGGGCATTCCGTCTATGTTGACATTGAAGACCGCAGGCGGTTCCTCACGGAGATTGCGCACCAGGGCTATGTAAGGAATTTTGAGATTCGTTTGCGCCGCCGTGATGGACATAAGATCACGGTGATTGAAAGCAGTTTCGCCACCCGGGGCCCGAGCGGAAACATTGAGCGCTACCAGGGCGTCGTGCTGGATGTAACGGAAATGAAGCGGGCGGAAGATGAAATCCGCAAGCGTAATCGCGAGCTCTATGTTTTAAACAATATTGCGGTCACGTTCAATCAATCCTTTGATCTTGAGGACATTCTCAACCTCATTATGCTGCAAATCGTGGAGTTGTTCTCCACGGATACAGCAGCGGTTTATATGTTTGATGAAGACACGTTGACGCTTTCTCGCAAAGCTTCGTATGGACATGGCCCCGTGTGGGACGCGGAAAGCGCCTCTGTGGTCATTCCTGCGGACTTCATTGCTACTGTGAAATCCAGCCACGCTGACATTATTGATCAGGAACATCTGCCGCGCCTGCCGGAGGTGCTGCGGCGCGCCGTACAAGCGGAAAGATTGAAATCTTGGCTCTGGGTGGTGCTGTGGAGAAAGGAAAAAATCCTGGGCGTGCTGGCCACCAGCAGCCGCACGATCCGCGAATTCACGCGGTCTGAACAGAGCGTCATGATTGCCGTGGGACGGCAACTGGCCACAACCATTGAGAAAGTCCAGCTTTATAACGAAACACGCCAGGCATACGAAGACCTTCGCCGCACCCAGGAACAGTTGCTGCAAAGTGAAAAAATGTCGGCTGTGGGACAGTTGATTTCCGGCGTGGCGCATGAATTGAACAATCCTCTTACGGCGATCCTGGGATATACGCAGTTGCTGGAAAGTGAAAAAGTAGACCCGCGCGTGGAAGAGTTCATTGTGAAGCTGCGTAAACAGGCGCAGCGAACGCAAAGGATCGTACAGAATCTTCTTTCCTTTGCGCGCCAGCAGACGCCCAAGCGGCTCCATGTGGACCTGCGCAGCGTGCTGGAAGATACCATTGCGCTGCGGGATTATGACCTTAAGGTCAATAACATTGTTGTGGAGCGGAACTTTGAGCCGGCGCTGCCGTCTGTGGTGGCTGATCCGCACCAGTTGGAGCAGGTGTATCTCAATATCATTAATAACGCGGCGGACGCCATGCTGGAGAGCGGACGCGGTGGCCGGTTGCAGATCTCTATCTTTACAGAAAACGGCAATGCCGTCACGGCATTCCATGATTCCGGCACGGGACTTTTTGATCCCAAGCACGTCTTTGATCCGTTTTACACCACCAAAGGCGTAGGCAAGGGCACGGGGCTGGGCCTGAGCATTTGTTACGGCATCGTTAAGGAACATGGCGGCGAGATTACCGCCCAGAACCATTCTTCCGGAGGCGCTTTGATTGAAGTTCGTTTGCCGCTGGCTGTGGGTGAGAAGCCGGTGACCGAGCGTGACCGGATCGTGGCGCGGCGGGAGTCCCGTCTGGAAGGAAGAGTATTGCTGGTGGACGATGAAGAGGCCGTACTCGATTTTGAGCGGGAAGTCCTGACGGCTGCCGGATTAAAAGTTTCCATTGCTCTTTCCGGCGAGGATGCGGTAAGCCTGCTCAAAGAGGAGCAAGACTTTGACATTGTGCTGCTGGATAGCAAGATTCCGGGCCGATGGTCGAGCGAAGATTTTTTCCGCTGGATCGAGCAGAACCGGCCGGACCTGGTGCCAAGAACCGTGCTGGCGCTCTCCAATGTGTCTGACCCGGTTGTGCGCGCCTTTGTGGATGCCACGAAGATCATTTGTCTGGTAAAGCCGTTTGAAGTTTCTGATCTGCTGGCCATCGCGCGCCGTGTGCTGCGCCGCGCCAGGACGGCGTCCCACTCGCACTGACGCTCCGCGCATGTCACGCAACAAACCACGTACATCTTTTTTAAAAGATGCGTGAAATTAGAGATTCATGAAACGCGCGCGCGCGTGCTTCTTACCAACAAAGCGCCGATTCCCGGAATTCTGGCGAGCGGGAGAACTGCATTGCGCAGCCATTTGGGCGCCGCAAGAGCGCGGCGCAAGCGGGCCGCGTTGCGAAAGGCTGGCGCAAACTGTTTGCAATAACCAGCGTGATAGAGCTGCTGCGCCGCTTCCAGGGAACAAGTGCCATGGATGAATTGCGCAATGGCGGCTCCGGCCAGCGTGCCGCTTTGCAGAGCAAGTGAGATACCGTCCCCCGCAAAAGGATCAATGAATCCTGCCGCGTCGCCCGCTAAAAGCATTCCGTTCGCTGTTGTCTCAGGTGCGCGGAAGTAAAGAGGCGATGTGGTCACGGTGGGAAAGACCGGCTGCCAGGCCCGGCTCCGCGCAAACAGCGCCGGCTCTTTGCAGAACACATCTTCAAGAGAACGGGCCAGATCGGAGCGCACCATGGCGCATGCATTGATGGAATCTGGGCCCACCGGAGTCACACCGCAGTAGCCTCCGGGAAAGAAATAAAGATCAACAGAAGGAGAAGGCGAGCTTTCACGAAAGTGCGCTTTTAATCCAATCCAGCGGTCTTTTCCTGTGACATCAAATTGCGTCAGCTTTGACCAGCGGCCGGTAGTGTTTACAACGGCGCTGGCGGAAAACGTCTGGCTGGCAGTTCGAACCAAGAACTTTTCTCCCCGCTGAACATCCATAATGTTCATGCCCTCTTTGGCATCAACGCCCGCATGTTGCGCGGCGCGAAAGAGAGCGATATCCAGGTCAAAGCGGGGAATGCTCTGCGCGGCGGGGTGGATCGGCCATGTGATCGCCGTGCCGTCAATGGAAATACGAGCGCGGCCTCTCTTTGGATATTCAGCCGTCGGATATTCAGTTGCCGCAGGATATGCGATAGCTGAAGATGTTTCTAAAGCCGGCAAGATGGCATCGGCGGGAGGGTGCAGTCTTTCACCAAGCAAACGCTGAAGAAGGTCGAGCGACTCAAAAGAGACAAATTCTCCGCAGACTTTTTGACGGGGAAAGTGGTCTTTTTCCAGCAGCAATACCTTCAGGCCCGCGCGCGCCGCGGTGATCGCACACGCTGAACCGGCAGGTCCGGCCCCGGCGACAATCAACTGGTAGCCGGCTGCTTCCAAAGGACCACTCCCATGCGATAGAGATAATAGCTGTTAATTTCCACGCTGGCGATGCCGCTGACTTTCGCCACGATATTCTTGATTTCTGTCTGCGTATAGGCCCGCCGCACTGAGGCCGGAGCGTCATGGCGGGTAATGCGGCTGCGGTAAAGCGGAAAGCCGAGATAACTTAGCGCCAGATGCAGAGGATGGCGGATGAGATCATGGATCAGCAGGGCGTGCCGGGCCACGCGCAATCCTTCGGCCACGAACTGTGCGAGCTCATCAGGTTCCAGGTGATGAACGAAAAGAGAGCAGCCAACGGCGTCAAAGCTGCTGTCACGGAAGGGCAGCGCCAGGGCGTCGCCGCAAACGGCGGGATATGAGCGGCCCATGTGCGTGGTAGCCCGGTCCAGCACTACGGTCTGCAATGTTGTGCCGGATTGAGCAAGCGACTTTTGGGCCAGCGTGGCCACATAACCTTCGCTGCCGGCCACGTCGAGCCATGTGAGATTTTTGAGGTTGCGCTGCCGGGCCACGTGCTTGAGAAGGCAGCTCATGGTGCGGACTCCGCCAAAGAAGCGGTTCAGCATGCGCAGGTCATGCAGGGAAGCCTCCACTTCGCGGGGAGTGCCGGCGTCGGAATCGAGCAGTTCCTGGACGACCACGCGCTTCATCTTCAGACTCGCGCCAGTTCTTCTTCCAGCAATTGCTTGTTATAGAGATCAGTGTAATAGCCGTTACGTTCCAGCAGCTCCGCGTGTGTGCCCAGCTCAACCACGCGCCCTTCGTGCAGCACGGCGATGCGATCAGCGTTGCGCACCGTGGAGACGCGGTGGGAGATGAAGATGGTGGTGCGCCCCAGCATGACCTGGCGCAGATGATTCAGGATTTTTTCTTCCGTGTAGGTGTCCACGCTGGAAAGAGCGTCATCCAGGACCAGGATGCGCGGGTCGCGAACGATGGCGCGCGCTATGGCAGTGCGCTGTTTCTGTCCGCCGGAAAGCGTAATGCCGCGCTCCCCTACCAAAGTCTCATATTGGTCCGGAAAAGCTTCAATGTCCGTTGCGATGTTGGCCGCTTCGGCGGCGCTGCGCACCTGCTCGTCGCTGGCATTCTCCACGCCGAAGGCCATATTTTCGCGGACCGTATCACTGAACAGAAAAGTTTCCTGGGGAACAAATCCTATGTTCCGTCGCAGCGTTTCCAGCGGATATTCGCGTATGGAACGGCCATCGATCAGGAGCGATCCGGCAGGCGCATCGTAAATGCGCGGTAGCAGGCTTACCAGCGTAGTCTTGCCGGAACCGGTGGGGCCCACAATCGCCAGACTG
>DAHUXF010000145.1 GCA_027307295.1 Acidobacteriaceae bacterium | reverse complement strand
CGGCGTGCTGGCGACGAAAGAAAAATTTGTCCGTCAGATGCCGGGCCGTCTGGTGGGTGAAACCCGTGATAAAGACGGCAAGCGCGGCTTTGTTCTGACGCTTTCCACGCGGGAACAGCACATACGGCGTGAAAAAGCTACGTCCAACATCTGCACCAACCAGGCGCTGATCGCGACCATGGCCACTATTTATATGACTATCTATGGCCGTGAAGGGCTGAAAGAGCTGGCGCAGCAAAACCTGGCCAAAGCAACATACGCGGCCAATGAGTTCGCCAAAAAAAGCAAAATCCTCTTCCAGGGCGCGCCACGGTTTAATGAATTTGTGGTGCAAACCAAGGAAGACCCGCGCGAACTTAACAACCGTCTCTTAAAAAATAAGACCATCGGCGGTTTCCCGTTGAGCTGGCATTATCCGGAGCTGAAGAACGCGGCCTTATGGTGCTGCACGGAGCTTAACAGCAAGGAACAGATTGATGCGGCAGTTCAGGCGGTGGGTCAATGAGCAACCAGGACATTAAGAAAGCTTCGCGCCACGTCAACCAGAATGAAGGCCTGATCTTTGAGCGCTCGTCGCCGGGCAAGAAGGGCTACCGCCTTGCGCCGCTGGATGTGCCGGAAGTCGATTACAAAAAGTCACTGGGTGCGGCGGCCCGCGAGGACCTGGGCAATATGCCCGAGGTGAGCGAGATGGAGATCATCCGCCATTTCACGCGCCTCTCCACCTGGAATTATGCCATTGATCTGGGAATGTATCCGCTGGGTTCCTGCACCATGAAGTACAACCCACGCGTGAATGAAGTGGTGGCGCGCTTCCCCGGACTGGCCAATGCACATCCCTATCAGCCGATTGAAGTTTCCCAGGGCGCGCTGCGCGTGATGAAGACGCTCTCCGACTGCCTGCTGGATATCACCGGGATGGATGCCATCACGCTCCAGCCGGCTGCCGGGGCGCACGGCGAGATGACGGGCATCCTGCTGACGCACGCATATCTCAAGTCCAAGGGCAATCCGCGCAAAAAAATACTGATTCCGGATTCCGCTCACGGGACCAATCCCGCCACGGCGGCCATCTGCGGTTACGCGGTGGAGAACCTGAAATCGAATTCGCGCGGCATGGTGGACGTAAGCGCCCTGGCGGCGCAGATGAATGAAGACGTTGCGGGATTGATGCTCACGAACCCGAACACGCTGGGCATCTTTGAACAGGAGATCCATAAGATCGCCGATATTCTCCACGAAAAAGGCGGCTTGCTTTATATGGACGGAGCCAATATGAACGCGCTGACGGGCGTAACGCGGCCGGGCGAATTGGGCGTGGACGTGATGCACCTGAACCTGCACAAGACGTTCAGCACGCCGCATGGCGGCGGCGGACCCGGCTCGGGTCCGGTGGCCTGCAAGAAAATTCTGGAGCCCTTCCTTCCCAAGCCGGTGATTGCGCAGAAAGCCGATGGCACGCTGACCTTTGACTATGACCGCCCGCATTCGGTGGGCCGTGTGCGCATGTTCTATGGCAACTTTGGGATGCATGTCCGCGCGCTGGCCTACATCATGGCCAACGGGCCGGATGGCTTGCGCATGACCACGGAAGACGCCGTGCTCAACGCCAACTATATTCGCAAAAAACTGGAAGGCCACTACGTGCTACCGTACCAGACGCCTTCCATGCATGAAGTAGTCTTCAGTGACCATCTTCAGGAACAAAAAGGTGTGAAGACCGGGGACATTGCCAAGCGCATGATCGACTATGGGTTCCATCCTTATACAGTGTCATTCCCGCTGGTGGTGCATGGCGCGATCATGATTGAGCCCACGGAAAGCGAATCGCTGGAAGAGCTGGACCTGCTGGTGGATGCCATGAAATCCGTGGCCCGCGAAGCGGAGCAAGACCCTGAGCTGGTGAAAACCGCGCCGCATATGACGCGGGTCTCGCGGCTGGATGAAACCGCAGCGGCAAGAAAGCCGGTGCTACGGTGGAAGCCAACGGCGAAATAAGAAATGCATTTCACCGCAACGGACGCAAAGGATGAGAATGCGTTGAGCAAGATCATCCTGGATGCTGCTTTTCGAGTGCATTCAGCAATTGGTCCTGGCCTGCTGGAGAGTGCGTATGAACATGCCTTGCATATGAGCTACGGAATGCAGGATTAACGATAGCGACTCAGGTTCCTTTGCCGTTGATCTATAAAGAAGTGCGGCTTGATGTTGGATACAGGCTTGATATCTTGGTGGAAGATCTGGTTGTTATCGAAATTAAGTCAGTAGATTCCTAAATGCCTGCCATAAGCCCACAACTCAGTAAATGGCGCGCTGCTGTGATGATTGCTTGGCCGCCAGAGAAAAACGCATTTCTCCCGGAGTTCCTTTCAGCATCCGCCCGGTTAAATATTCACCGAGTGCCGGACCGTGTTTGAAGCCATGGCCAGAACCGCCTCCAGCGATCCACACATTTTCCAATTCAGGGTGCTGGTCGATCAGGAAGTCGCCGTTCCACGTGTTCTCATACTGGCAGACGCGGGTCTCAATCACAGCCGCATCTCCCAGAGCTGGAATATGTTTTTTCAGGTAAACGCGCAGCTCATCAAGAGAAGATGCCGGCACAACACGCGAGCCATCGTCAGGATCAAAGGCCCCACCATGGCGGTAAAAAGCAATTTTGAATCCTCTGCCTTCCACGTCCGGCAAGGCGTAGGGCAGGCCGGGATGTGTCCGATGCAACCAGACAGGCATTTTAGGAACGCGAAAATCATCTGTCCCCGCAGGCGGTCCTATGAAGAAAACTTCCTGCCGTGAAGGGAAGATGCGTTCCCGCAACAGAGTTGGAAAAACTTTTGGCAGCCACGGACCGCACGCAAAAATGAAGCCACCGGCTGAGATCCGTTCGCCGGCGGCGGTTTGAACGGCGGCAAGCTTTCCTTGTCCTGAGGGCGGAATCACGGCAGCCTGCTGAAATTCAATTCCGTTTTGTATCAGGTCCTTCACCAATGCTTGCACACCGCTGCGGGCCATGAGCAATCCGCTTTCCGGTTCCAGGATTCCCTGCGAGATATCGTCCAGGCGAAGCTGAGGCCATCGCGCAGCTACTTCGTTGTTACTTAACCTCTCCGTACGTACTCCATTCCTGGAAAGCACAGACATCAGGCTCTTCAGATAACTATCCGACTCCTGGCCCACCCACAACACGCCGCTTTGAATAAAGAGTTCTCTTCCTGTGCGTTCTGCCAATTCGCGCCACTGCGGCAAAGAACGCATGGCCCAGCGTGTATAGAGCTCATCCGGCCCGTATCCCATGCGGATGACGCGAGTCTCTCCGCCAGAACTGGCCCGGCTGTTGCCTGGCCCGTAGGCGTCCAGCAAAATGACAGAGGAACGGTTGCGCAGAAGAAAATGGGCCGTCCATGCGCCAAAAACTCCGGCCCCGATGACAGCAAAGTCGTAATGTCTGCTCATTGGTGGACTAATAATAAATCGTGCAACAGATTATTACTCAGGCAGGCTGGTTGTGCTGGACCTGCTCATACACTGATTGCGCCGTAACCAGGTCCTCAATCGCACACCCGACGCTCTTAAATAATGTAATGGCATCCTGGTGAATGCGTCCTGCCTTTTTGCCGCTGGCAATCTCATGCAGGTCAGCGCCCACCTGCCCAAGCTCAAGGAGTTTTTGCCGGATGGGAATCATGAGATCGCCGGCCTCACTGAGCGCTCCTTCATATGTATCCACAACAATGCATGCCCGCACCACAGTAGCGTCATCCACTTCACGGCTGTGCTGCTGAAAGCCGCCAACCAGATTCAAATGCGTGCCTGGACGCAAGTCCTCGCCATTGAATAATGGCTCCTGGGCGGTCGTGCAAGTGCAGATCACATCGGATTCGTGAGCGCATGTCCTGGCATCAACCGCTTCAATGTGAATGCCATGTTGACTCTTCATTTTTTCGAGAAAGGCATTCATGTCAGAGCGTGCAGACCCACAGACCAGAAACCTCTTGAAGTCACGGACGCGCGGAAGCACGGCCAGGTGCGCGGTAGCTTGGCGTCCACAGCCAAAAACACCCAGTGTTTCTGCATCTTTTCTGGCCAGCAGATCAGTGGCCACGGCTGACGTGGCTGCGGTGCGCAGGTCAGTAAGATAATTGGCTTCAAACCGCGCCTTGGCGATTGCCGTCGTTGGGTCCAGCAGTTCATACACAGCATGGACTCCGGCCTTCTTGCTGACGCTAACCAGCTTCACGCCGGCTGCGTTGGCTGCGCTGTCATAGCAGGGCATCAGCAGCAGGACAGCATCGTTCATCTCCAGCGAGGAGCGCAAAGGCATGCGCACACTGGCAAATCCCTGGATAAACGCAGCGCGAATCCGGCGGATTACGTCGTCCACCCGAACTGTCTGCCGGAACTGCTCTTCAGAAAATAAAAGCATAATCGATAAAGGTTGATGCGACCGGCTATTTTTTCCTCTTGCCCGCACGGGCCAGGATTCTGCGGACTTTTTTGGGTGAGATGGAAAGCCGCTTCGCCACCCGTGAGACTTTTTTATCTTCCTTCTCCCATACTTTTGGAATCACAATTTCGGCAAACTGCTCCGTCAACTCCTGAAACGTTTCTTCACCAGTGATGCCCTGCGACCACGCGCGCAGCAACGGATCCATGCTTCCTTTAGGCATTACCTTTTGTTTAAGCGCCTGGAGCTCTTCCCAAAGATCATCGTAGTCGGTATTTTTCAGGAATGAGCCGGCCAGTTCGCAACAGCGCTTGGCATCCTCAAGATCGTTCAAGTGAGGATTGCAGGCGGTAAGGCCTCTCCATATATATGCGCGCGCCAGCAACCGATGGTTTTGCGTGTGCTTGGCCGCTTCCACGGCCTCGCGGGCATAGTCGCGGGCCGCCTGGGCATGTTCCCAGGAATTTGTGCTGCCTTCAATCTCTTCTTCCAGCTTGCCATTCTCAACTTCACACTGCAACAGCCGCGCGCGCGCCAGCAGAATGGAATCATTCACTTCCTTGCCAAGTTCATACGCTTGTGCCGCCTGGGCCCCGGCATTGTCCAGATCGCCAATGTCCAGATAGAGCAGCCCGCGGTTTTCCAGCACGCTGCCAATGCCGTGATGATGCCCGTGATGACGATAAATCTTTTCTGCCTGGTCCAGATTGGCAAAAGCCTGGCTGCGCAACTCTTCATGTTGCTGCAACTGGCTCTGCTTGCGTCCGTGCGCCGATGTGACCTTGCTGCTCTGGCGGCGGGCGCGTTCGGCATCGATCTGCTTGCCCAATTGCACAGCCACCAGCCTCTGAACATAAGCAATATTGGTCAGCGTGCGCGCCAGATTGCGATGTTGCGGGTTACGTCTCTGAAAATGATCAATGGCGCGGGAAAAATATTTCAGTGATTCGCTGTAGTGCCCCTGGCGGCGGACCATGCGGCCATGGGCCGAATAGATGTTGCCGAGAGTAATGTCATCATCCGTGGTGCGCAGTACCGCTTCCGCCTGGTCCAGGATGCGCGACGCCTCACGATAGCGGCCTTTCTGAAATAACAGCCAGCTTTCCAGAACGCGCATCACGGCAGCCATTTTAGGATGGCCGAGCGCCTGCGCCAGCTCGCGCCCGACTCCCGCGCGCTTCAAGGCTTCATCGTATTCACCTTTTTTACGATGGCAGCGGGCATTCCAGAAATGAGCAATGGATACCACCTCTCTGTCTTAAATCTCGTCCTGCATGGAGAGCACAAGATCAAATTGCCGCAGCGCCTCGTCAGGATGGTCGCGCAGAAGCAAGAGCAACCCTTCGGCCATGCGCAACTGCAGATAATCTGCCAACGGCAATTTGCAGCGCTTTTCCCGCGGAAAGCATGCCAGCAGACGCTCAATCAGCTCCGGCTCGCCATAGCCAATGTCCACCCACTGGGCCACCAAGCCGGTCAACGCTGCCGCATTCCGCGCCTCAGGATCAAGACGTTCAAGAAGCGTGGCGTGCTCATCCAGGAGCGCTATACCATTCAATACCTGGCGCGTTACCAGATTATTCTTCAAGTCCAGTAAAAGCTGGTCGGGAATTTCCAGATACGTTTTCTTGTTGCGCGCTGACATGACCACAGTGCGCCAATCATAAAGCGAGACTTAAAGAGGGGCAAGGCAGATGATCTTTGGATCAAGAAATGTCTGTTCGTATTAATATGCGTCATTGGTATGTTCCGCACGTACGTGTACGGTTTAGAAGGCGCTACTTGACCTGGATCAGGTGTCATGAACCGGCCAAGGGGATTGCAGTGATACCGCGCACCGAAGTAATCAAGCCGGTTTCTTCTAGTTTTTCTAGGTGGGCGTACTTTTCATCAGACACCTTCGTGTCGATGGACTTATTGCACAGAACGGTCTTTTCCTTCTCCATGGGTTCGGTCCTGTGTCTGATTAGACAGACCCCGCAAGATTTTCGACTCGATAAAGAATCAATAAGTTACCGCACAGTAACCGGAGAATGCGCTGGAATCGCGCTTTTTGCCCTTCATGTTTTGACTTTTCAGCAAGTTACCGCGCCCTAATGCGCGGTCACTGTGCAGCAACCCTTCCAGGGGTGACGGGGCGTAGTGCCGCAGGCAGCGTAATCGCATTTTGGTGCTATCAGGGGAGAAGAAACTGCATCCCTCTGCCATAGCGGAACCACCACGCTCAGAAGGATCGTGAAGACAGCAGGCCAGCAGTCCAACACTGACGGGGATCAGCCGAACGAGGGAAGATGGAATCGCTATTTCCGAACCGCCGATTCCCCGTTAGGCAAAGGGATGCTATTCCAGTCCGGTATCTCTTGCTTGCGATCCGGAAAATGAATATCGAAGAATTTCTGCGGACCAAGCCAGTCGATTGCAGCGCGCTGTTTTTGGAGAACGTCAAGATTTCTGCAATCATCCGGAGACTCGCAAAACCTAAGCGATACTCCGCCACCGACTAATTTTTCTAGTATAGCTAGTTCCTTTGGCAGATCGCTTAAGCCAAGCCATCGTGCGTATTCATCACTGAACAAAGTGATCCAATAGAGACCGGGAACGCACGTTGCAGGATCAAGGCCCTTGTAACTGCAATTCGGCGCGGGCTGGTTCTTGGCATTCTGA
>DAHUXF010000144.1:347-7167 GCA_027307295.1 Acidobacteriaceae bacterium | reverse complement strand
GCACCGGATTGATAAAATCAATCGTGCCCTGCTGGATTTCATAACGATTTCCCGCGAGAAACAATTCACCCCCGGTCAGGTTGGTGCGCCCCAGCATCACAGGCTCACCGGCAGTTCCCACCAGGCGCAGGTTAGCGTTGCCGCGTATGCTCACCTGGCTGCTTTCCAGATTCATCTGGTTGGTTGATTGCACATTGATGTTGAGCTTCATGCCCTGGGCCAGGCTGCCGGGCGTGCCTGCATCGGCTGTGTCGCCGGAAAATTGGCTGGAAAATGTGTTCAGGTCAAAGTCCGGCGTAAAGGAGACGCGCTCAATACTGACCTGTCCGCTCACCAGGGATTGCTGCATATTTCCTGTGAGCGCCAGGTTTGAACCCAGAATGGCGCGCACGCCTTCAGGATAACGCAGCCGAATGTTCCTGGCCTCCATCCCCAGATTAAATTGCACATTCGGATGGTATGACGCCCCGCCGGTCATCAGCAATGTGCCTCCGCCCATTTCTCCCTGGAAGCTGGCAATCTCCAATCGGGTTTGAGTGACGTTGATGACGCCGTTGGCATGGTCCAGGCCAACCGGAGAATCCAAGGTATGCAGATTTGCGTCCACAATCCTGATCTGTCCATTCAGATTTGAGCTTGCGCCGTACCTGCTGGAATCGACATCAAACTGGACTTGCCCCGTGCTGGTAAGATCGGGCACAAACAACTGCGCGACCTGTAGATCAATATTTCCTTTCAGCAGGAACGTTGCGCGCCCGGTATTACCGATGGGAACGGTCCCTTGCGCATCAATCGACGTTCCTGTTCCGCGTATGGAAACCGGCTGCAGGACTGCGGTTCCATTCTGGTAGTCAACACGGACCGGCTTTACCACCCCCACCCGGAACTGGTTGTATGCCAAAGCCAGGATTGGCAGCTCAAGATGAGCTTCCAAACGGGCTTTCTCCGCCAAAGGCCCATGAACACTGGCGTGCAACTCCGTCTGTCCGGAGACGTTCGCAGCTTGCTGCGGAGAATAGATGGCCATCAAGGTATGGAGATCCACCCGCCCCGTATCGAGCTTCACGTCTGCCAGATAAGGCGAAGTAATCCCTACTGTACCCTGCGCCCGGATATACGTCTGGAGAACGTTGGAATCCAGCGCAATGCTGGCTATATGGTTCTGCACCGTCGTCTGAAGCTTGATGCCCTGAATATTCTGCTTGTTCACCGTGAGCTGCGGCACTTCAACCGTTGCCTGCAAAGCCGGATCTTTTAGCGTGCCGCGTCCCGTCACATTCAGATTCGCGCCTCCTGCAACCTGTAGACCTTTCGCAATGACAGTCTGCAATTTCTCCAGCCGAAAGTTCTGCGCCTGCATCTGGACCTGATATGCCTGGCTGGCAGGAAAATAAGCTGCTTTCATCTGCGTGGTTCCAGCCGCCATGCGTACTGTCATGTTCGCATTAATCGCTTGGCCATTGCCCTGGAAATTCACGTCCAGGCGCTGAACACTCTCATTGCCAACCTTGGCCTTCACAATATTGAGATTGCCCTGCCCCACCGGCTGCAACTGCGAGCCATGCAGCGACACATGGAACGCCAATGTTCCGGTGGCGGGAAATGTCTGGTTCGTCAACCGCTCCAGTTCGGCAATGGAGAGCTGCTCACCAGAAAGCTCCATAGCAACCGGGCTGGAGGAGGCATAAGACCAGTTTCTTAACCCGGCCTGCATATTGAAGGCAATCCGCCCCTGGGTCGCCGCTTCCAGATTACCGTTACTCAGTTTCAACTGCGAAGGATTGGCGCTGATGTTGGTGCGCAGTATTTTCCATGCGCTTCCCTTCACCCGGAGATTTCTTGCTTCCATCTGTCCCTTGATCTCTGGACGGCTGGTTGAACCGCGCACGGTCGCATTCAATGTGCCCGTGCCGTAGAGACCCAGACCTTGCGATGCTAGACCCGACGATGCCTGCCCCGGCTTGGGCTTCTTCTGCAGCGCGGCTGCCAGGACTTCTAATTCATGCAGATTACTGGATTGCATCGCCACCATAAGTTGAGAACTGTCACTCACTTTCCCGTCGAGATGGATGGCCGTCTGCGGCGTACGCACATAGCTCTGCTGGAAAGCAATTTCCTTGCCGGCAGCGGTGTAGTCTGCGTGGACCACTCCTTCCAGCGGCGTTGCCGGCCCCTTGCCCAAGCTGGCCTTGAGAGTTGCATCGGTATGCGCTATCAGATTGTTCAACGTTTTGGCCCAGTGGGCCTCCGTGTCAGCGTTGAGTGTGCCTGTCAGGTGCGCTTCGCGCAGAGACGCTGTGCGTGTGGCCGTCTGCGCTTGATCCAGAGATAGATCTCTTACGGCAAGCTGCAAGCTGCCTTGTGCCACACCAGCCAGATCATGTACCGTCAACTTGCCGTTTACCGTTCCACCCAGAACACGCGCCCGCAGATTTTCAACCCTGGCGTTTCCCCTAGAGAGCTGATAGCTGGCAAAAATGTCCCGCACTTCGGTTTGCAGACTGGGCGTTTTTACAGACAGCGCGGCGCTGCTTACATTTCCCGTCAATGACACGGTTTCCAGCACAGGCCGTTGCGCGTCAGCCTGATAATTCACCTGCCCGGTGAGCCGTACTGCTCCGGACGGTAGTGAGGGGTCTTTTAGAATGCGCTGGAAGTCACTGCTCATCAGCACAGCGTCATAGTTGCCGCTGGCCTGCCGGTTTGGCGCACTGTAATTGGTGACCAGCGCATGCAGCAGCAGGTGAGATTTGCCGGCGGAAAGCTCCAGCTTGCTCAAGGTGAAGTTTTGCGGGGTCACCTCAAACCCGGCCTGCATGTTGTGCTCTACTGGCGCATATTTCCCATACAACAATCTTCCGTTGTCATAGCTGAGCGTGCCTGCATATCTGGTCTGCGCGGAATCGTAACCGGCATTCAGCTTCAGATCATGCAGTTCGGCTTCCAGCGGTGTTTTCTGGTCATTGTAGTAAACCTCTCCACGATCAACCTTCAATGCACCAATCGCCAGGTCAAACACATTTGTGTTGCTGCTGCCGTTTGCCGGCATGGGCGGTTTCGGCAGATTGTTTTGGCCTGCCGCATCAACAGACAGGCGCACCACAGGATGATCGACGAAGATATTGCGCACATGCCATTTGCGGCGCAGTACGGAATCGATGGTAAGGCCCATCTGCAGATGATCGGCGCTCAACAGAGGCTGCCCAGGGTCGCGCTCTGTGCCACGCACCACCACGTTGTACAGATCCAGACTGATGCTGGAAAGCCGCAGCTTGAAGTCGCCCACACTGAGCCGCGCCCCGGTGGATTCATAAATGCTGGCCTCAACTTTGCCAAAGATGGTCTTGCGAAAGCCCTGGTTATAATCCAGCAGCATGACCAGTGAAACCACGGCCACAATCGCCAAAGCGACAATCGCCGCGGCTATCCACAGAACGTATTTTTTCCACTTCTTCACTTGTTCACCACTTTTAGAAAGCCTGGCCCAAGGTAACGAAAATCTGGTTGGCCTTGACCCCGGGCGGCGCATTGAGCAGGTGGCCGATGTCCAGGCGCACAGGACCAATCGGGGTCTTATAACGGAGCCCGAACCCCACCGAATGACTGAAATCAGAAAACACGCTGCTCAACCGTACGCTGCTGTAAACATTTCCACCGTCATAAAATGCTGCGCCCCCCAGTTGCCCGCCTGCCAACGGCAAGGAAATGCCCAGAGGGAAACGCAGTTCAGAGTTGAGGATCGCTAATTGAGTGCCGCCTACAGGCACGCTGATGGTCTGATTGCATCCCGGATTTCCCACAGGACACACGGAGACCAAGCGCTGCGCCCCTGCTCCATTTAAGCTGTAACCGCGCAGGGTGCTGCCTCCGCCGGAAAAGAACCGTTCACTGATAGGAATGTGCGCGTTGCCGAACGGCGATACCAATCCAATGCGGAGACTATTGGCCCACACCAGCGATTCGCCGGAAAGCGAACGGTAATAGGCCGTCTGCCCTAGAAAGCGTCCGAAACTGGTGTTGGAACCCAGGAAGCCCGGATTCAAATCCACTTGAAAGCTTTCATAGAAACCGCGATGCGCATCGAGTGGATTGTCGCGCGAGTCGCGCAGGAAAGAACCTGAAACCGATGACAGGCGGACATTCTGGTCTTCCGGCAGCACGAGATCGGGAATCGCAACGTTGGAGAGACTGGTCCGGCGAAAGTCATAGCGCACGATCACCGACTTTTGCCGGTTCTTATCCAGATAGTGCTGGAACTGGATACCCGCGCCCGCAAGCCGTGCCGTAAAAATTGGATTTTCACTGGTGCGCTCGCCGGAAATTATGACCGTGGAACTCCAGCCGCTGTTCCAGAATGCCGGGTTGGCCAGACTGGCGGAAGCTCGCTGGTCCAGCCTTCCGCCAAATGCAGCCAGAGTGAGGATTTCGGCGCGCCCCCGCACATTGCGCCGGGTATATTCAATCGATCCTTCCGGCCCCCAGAATGTCTGCTGACTGGTGGCAAATTTCTTGGGCAGACCCACCGGCGGCAGTCCGGGAAGGGCAACCGTGCCGCTGGGAATGCTGCCTCCGCGATTGATTACCTGGAAGCCAAAACCATAGGTAATCGTGTTGCGTTTGGATTCATGCAGCTTCACCAGAACGCGGGCATGCGGATCGTCCGTGATGGGCTGCCGCGTATCCACACTGGCCCAGTCGAAAACGCCCAGCGTGTACAACTGGCTTTCACCGCGCAGAAGCGCGGTTTCGCTCAATGGCTTGCCTGTCTTGATATTGGCATTGCGGGCGATGATCTCCGGCCTGGTATGCACCGCGCCAACCGGTTCCACGCCGGCGGTCTGCACCTGCGGGCCTTCATCAATCGTATAGACCACATGGACATGGTGCGGATCATCTTTACTATGCTCGACCCGGGCACGGAAAATTACATTGAGAAAGCCGCGGTCCAGATATGTGGCCATGATCTGATCACGGTCCTTATTGAGCAGTTGTGCGGAATATGGCTTACCTGGCTCCAGATTCATCCCTTTTGGAGCCAGTTCTTGCGGCCCCAGGGATTGATTGCCTTCCAGTTGCAGAGAGTCAACCACATCGCGAATACCTTCCTGAACGCTAAAACTTATTTGCAGGCCACCATCTTTGTTCACAACCTGGGGAGTGACTTTGACTTCGCTATAGCCTGCGCCACGGTATAAGCTCGCAATGTTCTTAGCGCTCTTGCGCACAAGTTGTTGGCTGTACTTGCCATGCGAGAAAAACAAAAACGGCGTGGCCCTTGCAACAGTCACGCGGGGTTTGAGTTCCCTGCTGGAGAAGTGCTGGTTTCCAGCAAAGTCCACGGACTTCACTTTGCCGCGCTTGCCCTTCTCCACCTGATATAGAACAGTAACGTCGGGTCCCTGCCGTTGAATTGCGCTTGTAACTCTGGCATCAAAATAACCCTTCGATTGAAAGTAGGAAGTGAGGTCCTGCTCGCCTTCATTCATCAGGTCCTCGTCAACCGAATTCTCCTGGTACATGGGAATCAGTTTTTTTTGTGTCCGGCTCCAGATGTGCGCTCCGGCAATCTTAATATTGATCACGGGACCATTCGTCACCTGAAATACGATGTCCGCCCGGTTTGTCTCCGGGTGGTAATTGGTAGCCACCAGTTTCACCCGTCCTGCCAGCAAATGCCGGGACGCAAGCTGTTGTTGCAGATATGTGGTTGCTATTCGCAGTTTTTTTGTTGAATAAGTCTTTCCCGGCTTCAGATATGCCCCGCGAATGCGCGCCCGGATAGACCTCAAGCTGCTCTCGGATTGCTGTGCCTGCTCCGCGGAAACTCCAATGATTTTCACAGTACCGAACTTTGCGTGACGTTTCAGGTTGATATCAAATTCCACGTTGACCACGCCATTCTTCTGGTCAATCTGTGTTTTCGGTTCCACCGTGGCCATGAAATATCCAGCCCGGTGAAAAAACTCCAGAAGGCTGGACTCGGTTTCTTCCAGGCGCTCCTGGGTATAGGGCTCCTGTTTGGAATAGCGCGTGGTTTGCAGAAGGCGCGTATAACTAAAAACCTTCTCGGCCCGGGAGAAGCCAAAAACGCCAAAGTAATAGGCTGGCTTAAGAACAAACAAGACGTGCAGTCCTTCCGCGGAAGGCGTTACCTGCACCTCCACGTCTTTGAAGCCTGCTTGCCTGAGCGTTGCAACGGTGCGGTCAATCTCCGCTTGCGAGTAAGGAGCGTTGGTCCGTTGCGCGATCTGCGCGCGGACCTTGCGCAGGTTTCCATCAGGCTGCCCGGCAAGTTGCACGGACGCCACCCGCTGACCTTCATAAGAAATCGAATTCGCTGCCTGCAGCTCTTGAGAATGCAGAGGACCTGCATGGAGAGTAAACGCAACCGATGCCGCCAGAAGAACAGCCATGCTGCTCCAACGCCGCCTGTTAACCATTGAGCTGAAAATCTCGCTTATTCCGCGGACATCCAAGTGGCCGTGTGTCCGCTACAGAAACTAAGTGGTTAGAGTTACAGAAGCGAATTACTGTTGCTCGCGAACGAGAGCTGCTACTCATGCCGCATCGCAAGCGCGCCGCGCGAGTCGGGGTCAACTCATTCAGTGGCCTTCGGCATCAAAGTTCTAAGTGCTGGACTTCAGCCTCTGGAGAGAAACAACATGCTTTGGACAATCTTTGCCATTCTGCTATTGCTGTGGCTTTTAGGATGGGGATTTCACGTAGCGGGAAGCATGATTCATCTCCTGCTCGTCATTGCTTTAGCAGTCATGGTGATTGAGCTCATTACAGGGCGGCGGGCAGCGGTCTGAAAAGGCAG
>DAHUXF010000144.1:0-337 GCA_027307295.1 Acidobacteriaceae bacterium | reverse complement strand
CGTACGCCCCACAGTCCTAGCCGAGCTTGCCAAGACCGGCGAGCTTACGGTCGATTTCATTCAGCGCGGACTTTAACGATTCCGTATAGCGTTCGTTGGTGGATGATTCGATCTGGTGCAGCACGTAGGCCCGGGAAAGTTTCAGGCCATCTCGCTCGCGCTGGACTTTCTTCTCGTCATCGTTGAGTGCAGCCGCTGGTTTGCTGGTTTTAGCTGCCTGCGCCGTCTCCATCTGGTCTTCTACTGACTTGCTCTCCCATCCTTTTGACATGTCTATAATTATAGGAGCTTGTCCCTGGCCCAGCGCTGATTTTCTCGCTTTTTAGCCGCTGGAATT
>DAHUXF010000143.1 GCA_027307295.1 Acidobacteriaceae bacterium | reverse complement strand
GGTGGTAAGAGCCTCAGTGTTGGCCGTTGATAATGCTAAGGGGTTCCAGCGCAATGTCGTGACAAACCAGAGCGGCCATTATCGCTTCAGCGGTCTGCCGCCGGCTACATACAACGTCACCATTGTGAGCGCCGGGTTCGCGCGTGAGACGCGAAAGGTGATTGTTACTCTGGGGGAAACCACCAGTGCCGATTTTCTTTTGAAAGTTGCCGGTGTTGCCAGCCAGGTTGAGGTCGCCGTTGAAGTGAACGGTTCTACAGCGCCCATTGTGGCCGTTGAACGTGGATCGCAGGCCAATACCCTGGACCAGCAATACATCAATGACCTGCCAATTGACCGTCGTGATTATCTGACCTTCACATTGTTGCTGCCGGGGGTGAGCCAGTCACTCCAGCTTACGGATAGCCGCGATTTGCGCGTCAACTACGTGCCCCAGTCAGGCCTGTCGTTTTATGGCAGCAATGGGCGCGGTAACGCCGTAACCGTGGATGGTGGAAGCTTTAACGGGCATTCCCCGTTTGTGATGGCCAACGTCAGCCAGGATGCCGTGCAGGAATTCCAGATCAACCGCGCTAACTTCTCCGCAGCTTTAGGCGGGGCCAGCGGCGCTTCCGTCAACATTGTGACCAAGTCCGGGACCAATACGCTCCATGGAACGCTCTATAGTTTTTTCCGCAATGACATCCTGGATGCGCGCGATCCCTTCGCTTTCAATCAAGCGCTCACTCCCGGCCAGGCATTTTCGCTCACCGCGCAGGGCCAGCCGGTCAAGAATTCCCTAAGCCGCCAGCAATTCGGCGCTGCGGTAGGTTTTCCGCTGAAAAAAGACAAGACCTTCATGTTCCTGTCCTATGAAGGCCTGCTCCAGGATGAACAGGCGTCCGTTCCGCTTATGACCAGAAGCAGTATCTTTGGGGTCCAAAGCGATCAACAAACGATTCTTAGTGGTCTGGCGGCGATGGGTGGAACCCCTGTACCTTGCCTCACCGGCCAGCCGGCGCTTCCCGCTGCAACCTGTGCGGGAATTCTGCAGAACGTCCTCACGGTCAACCCAGCCACTAGTCCACTGAACAAATTTCTGGTCAACCAATTTGAAACCAACGGCGGCCTCCTGCCTTTTCCTATTACCTCGCATCAGGGAACGGTACGGCTGGACCATTTGTTCAATGACACGAACCAGTCTACCGTTCGGTACATTGCCGCCAATCTGCATCAGACCGATCCAAGTGGACATGCATTATCCGGATTTTCTAACGGCTACTCGGAGCAGCAGTGGACAAGCTCCCTGCAGGGTTCCTGGCTGCACACGTTCAATGCAAACATGTTTAATGAAGTCCGCGGGCAGTGGAACATCAACCAGTACAACATCCTTCCGAATGAGATGGGCGGACCTGTCCTGGCTCTGGGCTCGTATGGCGCGTTTGGGAGAAGCCTGACTCTACCCAATCTTTCCAGAGAGGGTGACTATGAGTTTGCCGACAATCTGACGCGGATCCATAAACGCCACACGTTCCAGATGGGAGCGGACGAGATATTACGCGGCAGCCAACAGACCACCTCCGTTTTTCTGGACGGCGAGTTTATTTTCGGCGATCTGCCCGGTGGAATATTGAGTCCTTGTCTGCAGGTTCCTGCAGCCTGCGGTCTCACCAGCGCACCCACTTCGATCAATGCGTTACAGTCTTTCAGCCTCGGCCTGCCGCAGGCTTTCATTGGCGGTGGCGGAACTCCCACCGTGAAGACCATGATGCCCTGGACGAGCGTCTATTTCCTGGACGATTGGGCGCTTCGGTCTAACTTGACTCTTCATCTGGGGATGCGTTACGAAGTTGACCAGCGCAGCTATATCAATACAACGTACAAAAACTTTGGTCCCCGCGCTTCCTTTGCCTGGGACCCCTTTGGAGACCACAAAACGGTGGTGCGCGGCGGCTATGGCATCTACTTCGCGCCTGTTATGCTCGATGTAGACACGGCCACTGCCGGGTACAGCAAGCGTCTGACGACTTCTTCCATCGTCCCTTTGACCGGGCTTCCCGGGAACCCGGCGGTAAACTCCGCCTCCATGTTCCAGACGCTGTTTGCCCAGGGCAAGATTCTATGTGGCTTGCCGACAACCTGTATAACCGCGGCGGACCTGGCACAATTCGGCATCAGCTATAACAACACTGGCCCTCTGCCGCCTTTTTCCATCACGTATGGCACTGCGCCCAACTTCCAAGCCCCTTATTCGCAGCAGGCCAGCCTGGGCATTGAACATGAGTTCGCGCGCGATCTCTCCATCGCAGCCAATTACATTTACGTGCATACCGTTCATCTTCCCCATGTCCTGGATACGAACCTGTTGCCTGGCGCTCCGATAACTTCCAGTGTCCCCGGCACGAATGGTTTGCCGTTCCAGAACTGGGGTGCTCCACAATGCCAGGTTGCCGTGAACAACCCATGTTTTGTGAATCCGCTGGTTTTTAACAGCAATATGTTTATTTCGAACACTGGCGCGGTCTACAACGGCGCCACGCTTGAGGTGAAGAAGCGCTTCAGCCACCACTTTACAGTGCTGGCGAACTATACCTACAGCAAGGCCATGGACGATGCTTCCGACTTTACCTATTGGCCCAATAACCAGCTGCTCCCGGGCGCGGAGCGCAGTCTTTCATCTTTCGATGAGCGCCACAAGATGGTGATAGCCAGCATCATTGACAGCCCGTTTCATTCCCGCGGACTGGGCGGATTCGAACTCGCGCCGGTCTTGCAATTCAACAGTTCACGTCCGTTCACTGTCTTTGCCGGGACCGATGTAAATGGCGATCGCGCCAGTTTTGGCGACCGGCCACCGGGGGCCGGACGAAATACCGGCATTGGTCCAAACTATCTCAACGCCAATCTGCGCTTGAGCCGGCGCTTCAAGCTGGGAGAAAAAAGCAGTCTCCAATTCTTGGCGGAAGCTTTCAATGTCTCCAACCGGACAAATTATTCCAGCGTGAATGACACGGTCGGGGCTTCCTTTGCTCCTCCGTTTAAGGTCCACGGAAGCGCGCAGCTCTTGCCAACTCAGCCACTCGGATTTACTGGGGATTTCCCCAAACGCGAGATCCAGCTCGGAGCGAGACTTAACTTCTGAACGCAGTGACATGGAGAAGCATGAAGTGAAGATAAGAATTACAATTTGCCGGCTTTTGATGGGGATGGCCCCCGTGCTGGTTCTGACTGGCTTGTTCCCGGGGCCCGCTGCTGCTTTTGCTGAAGACAGCCGCAAGATCAGGAGTAGCTCGCCTCCGGAGTATCCGGAACTCGCAAAGAGACTCAACTTGCGCGGTATAGCGCGGGTTGAAGCCACCATTGCACCGGATGGAACCGTGAAATCTGTAAGAGAGCTGGGTGGAAATCCGGTACTGGTAGATGCCCTAATGAAGGCAGTAAAAAAATGGAAATATGAACCCGCAGATAAAACGAGCGTGCTGGAAGTGAAGGTTGATTTTGCTCCTCACACGGAATAGCAGTTGACCTGGCAGCTCTGCTTTCATTGCTCAAGGAGACGCGAGACTTGCTTTCTTCGCGCCCTTGCGGTGACATTTTCACTCTGCGGGAGTTATCTACGATAAAGCTCCCGCTTTTTTATGCGACCTTGGTACGCGGCTCATGGGAATCCGGGATCACCGGTTTGCCTTCGCGTTTGCGCTTCCATGTCCAGTACAGGGCTGCAATGCCGCCCATTACCGCCAGCGCCACCACTGTCCAAAGAATCGGCTGGTAGTACTGGTGGAAGAATCCGAAAATCTGCGAGCTGTACATTGAGCCCAGCCATGCCAGCAATGAATAGCGGAGTGCACGGGCCAGCCCCAAGGCGACCAGAAAGTTCCGGCGCGAATACTTCAGTGCGCCGGCCACCAGCAGAAAGGGCGAGAAAGGCACAGGCGGAGGCAGCAGGGCCGGAACAAAGAGACTCCAGAACCCATACTTGTTAAAGATTTTGTAGATCCGCTCCGCTTTCTTTTTGGGAAGCTTCTTTTCCAGCGCCTCTTCGCCCCCTTTGGCCCCCAGAGCATAAGTAGCATAACCTCCAACAATGCCGCCCAGTGTAGCCATCGCAGCATAGTAAGGCCACCAGTTCTTCTGGTGCGCGGCCAGGATGATGGTAAGCGCGTCCATGCTGCCCGGCAGGGGCACAACTGAGTTGTCGGCAAAGCCCAGGAGGATAAGGCCAAGACCTCCCAGCCGCTCCAGCCACGTCCCTAACGTGAGATAAAAAACCAAAGGCACCTGTGGTTGGATGCAGGGTTGGCGCAGGAATTTATATTCAGTGTTGTAAAGAAGAAACTTTAACCGCGCACCAACTTAAATGCGGGCAGCAGGATTGACCACAGGCTGCTCCAGGAACTCCAGATCGGGCGACCGGGTGAATACGCCGACTTCAACGCCATAGCGATAGTACAGCCGCAGGCCGTCAAGGTTCTCCGCATTGAGGGCGTAATCAACGTTGGTCGTCAGGTACTCAGAGATCAGGCGGGTGGACAAGTTAAGCCGGGGCGCCCATGCGGCGGAAATTTCCGGAATGTGTTGCAGGCCGTGGTCGCGCGACTGCTGAAAGACCTGCGCGATGTTCACATCGCAGGCCCCTTCCTGTAGCGCTGCCTTGCGTACCGCCCAGAAGGCAAAGACAAAGGGCCGTCCGGTCCAGCGCCGCCATTCTTCGGCAAGATCATAGACAAAATATTTGTCCGTGCGCGCCTGGAGGGCAGGGTCGCCAATCAGCAGGGCCGCATCATGCCATTGCAGCATTTCTTTAAGATCGGGTTTCTGGCGGATGAATGCAGGATTGGAGCCGACGAATTTGCGCAGATAGATTTCCACCAGGGCAGCGGAGGTGCGGGAAGAGTCGTCCGTGGCGACGTTGCGTATCTTGGCCAGAGGCACTTTACTGACCAGCAGAATAGACCGCACTTTATTCTTGGCGGCAATCGCCACATTGGGGACAATGACCAAATCTGGAATCGTCGCGTACGCTGCAACCGGAATAATGCCGATATCAGCAGAGCCGGCGCGCAGTTGCTCCGCGCAATGCGACGGCACCGTATAACTGAGGGTAAAGCTCTGCCGCAAGCGCGCGGCAGATTCCCCATTTTCAAAGTCCCACATGAGGGGAGCGGTATTCAAAAAGCTAATAGCAGAGATGCGGAGCGACGGCATGTTATACCTATTTTAACAACGGCTTGTTTTGGGAGTTTAAAAATCCGCAATATGGTGAGCCGGGCCAGGCGTTGGGGTTGACAGGCTTTTTACAATCCGTGTACAGTCCGCGCAGTTTGGAGGAAGCGAGAAACTCATGGCCACGGCCAACACGGTAACATCCAATGCGCTTTACTGGCTGGCGCTGTCGCTTACTCCAGGACTGGGGCCCACTCGCGGACGCAAGCTGGTGGAACGATTTGCCGGCATTCAGGACATTTTTCATGCTTCGCTGACTGAGCTGGAAGCAGAAAATTTACAGGCGCATTCAGCCCAGCATATTGCCCTGGGTAAGTCGCTGGAGCTGGCACATGATGAGTCAGCCAAAGCCATTGCTGCCGGTGTGCAGATTCTGTGCCGTGAAGATTCTGCATGGCCGCAGAGGTTGAGTGAAATTTACGATCCGCCGCTGGTGCTGTATGTTCGGGGGAATGTGGCAGCGCTGCCGCGTCCGGGCATTGCCATTGTGGGTACGCGGCATCCAACGCCGTATGGAATCGGCATGGCGGAGCGCCTGGGTTGTGATCTGGCGTCACGGGGGCTCGTCATCTTTAGCGGCATGGCCCGCGGCGTGGATGCAGCCGGGCATCGCGGAGCTATTGCCGGCAAAGGCAAAAGCGTGGCTGTCTTTGGCACTGGCGTGGACGTGATTTATCCGCGTGAGAACAAAAAAATAGCCGATGGCCTGCTTGAAAGCGGCGGGGCGCTGGTGAGTGAATTCCCTCTGGGAAGTTTTGCCGCGCCACAGAACTTCCCCATTCGCAACCGGATCATCAGTGGATTGTCTATAGGGGTCCTGGTAGTGGAAGCAGGGGAGTACAGCGGCACGCGGATTACGGCCCGCTGCGCTCTGGAACAGAGCCGGGAAATCTTTGCCGTGCCGGGCAATGTGATCTCCCGCAACTCCTGGGGACCGAATACGCTGATCAAGCAGGGGGCCAAGCTAACTGCAACATGGGAGGACGTTTGGGAGGAATTGCCGGCCAGCGTAAAAATGGAGCTTGAATCCGAACGAGGGCCCGTAGCATCAGACGGTAAGCCCCAAGTCTCCAGCCTGTTCGATGAGCTGACCCCGCGCGAAAAGAAAATCCTGGCCGTGCTGAAACAGGATGCGTTGACACACATTGATGAGATCATTGAAAGGCTTGAGCCAGAAGTCTCATCGTCAGAGGTGTTTACGGCATTGTTTGAGCTTGAGTTGAGCGGGAAAATCAAGCAATTGCCAGGCAAGCATTATGTGAAAAGTTTCTGATTGCCTGATCGCATCGGGCCCTTGAACGGAGCTTTGTTGCGGCCGCAAACCTTAAGAAGTCTTGTGTAGTCCTAGAACCAAAGTGCCAAAGGTCAAGAGCTACAGATTGGTAAGCATGTTTGTCGCTGCGTGGCATTTCGTGTTAGCTTCAACTTGAATTAAGGGAAAAGAGTAAAGTTGGCAAAATCACTCGTCATCGTCGAATCGCCGACCAAGGCGAAAACTATCAATAAGTACCTGGGCAAAGATTATGAGGTTGAAGCCTCGCTCGGGCACATCAAAGATCTGCCCAAGAGCCAGCTCGGCGTGGACCTGGAAGGCGACTTCTCCACCGAGTATGTGGTCATTCCCGGGAAAGAGAAGGTTGTGGCCAAGCTGAAGAAGATGGCCAAGGGCGCAGTGGCAATCTATCTGGCGCCCGATCCGGACCGCGAAGGCGAAGCCATTGCCGCGCACCTGGAAGAAGAGCTCAGCGACGGTGTTGGCAAGAAGAAGAAAAAAGGCAGCACCCCTGTCCATCGCGTCACTTTTAATGAGATCACAAAAAAGGCGGTGCAGGAGGCATTCCGGCATCCGCGTGAGATTGACCGCAACCTGGTGGATGCGCAACAGACACGGCGCGTGCTGGACAGGATTGTGGGCTATCAGGTTTCCCCGCTGCTGTGGGACAAAGTGCGGCGCGGCCTTTCCGCTGGCCGGGTACAGACGGTGGC
>DAHUXF010000142.1 GCA_027307295.1 Acidobacteriaceae bacterium | reverse complement strand
CACCAATACTTCAGGCTTCTCTTTGGTTTTGACGCCCACCGGAGCCAGCTTGTCCGTAAGTCCCTGAATATTTTTCAGGCCCTCCAGCACCTCCTGCGCGCTGGCTGTGTCTGAAAGCTTGATATCTCCGCCCAGTTCAAACCATTGGATGACCTGCTGCATATTCAGGTCCTTAAAGTAGATGTCATAGGTTTTGGCCACGGAGGCGCGGATAAGCTCGCGCGCCACGGTATCCGCCCCACGCATCTCGCCTTCATATTCCAGTTCAAGCTTGCCGGTGATGGAGGGCAGCGCCGCGTATATGTCGCCAATGCGAGGCACAATGGTTTTTTCGCCGCTGCGGAAGGCCCGCCGTTCGGCATTGGAGATTACATTTTCCAGCACGCTGATCGGCAGGCGCTGGCTCACGCCGGAGCGCTTGTCGATTTTTTTATCTTCGCGGGCCAGGAATGCCACCCGTTCCACCACTTCGCGGACATATTTCGGCACGTGCAGCTCCAGCCCGTCGCGATGCAGCCAGGCTTCCTGCTGTGTGATGCTGATGCCTTCTTCCAGCGTGCCAGGATAGTGCGTGCGAATCTCTGACCCAATGCGGTCCTTGAGCGGGGTAACGATCTTGCCGCGCGCCGTGTAGTCTTCGGGATTGGCCGAGAACACGAGAGCGATATCCAGCGGCAGGCGCACCGGGTAGCCCTTAATCTGCACATCGCCTTCCTGCATGATGTTGAACAGGCCGACCTGGATCTTGCCGGCGAGATCGGGCAGTTCGTTGATGGCGAAGATGCCGCGATTGGCGCGGGGCAAAAGGCCATAGTGGATAGTGAGTTCGTCGGAGAGATCGCGGCCACCGCGGGCGGCGCGGATGGGATCAACGTCGCCGATCAGATCGGCAATCGTCACGTCCGGCGTCGCCAGCTTTTCCAGATAGCGGTCGTCCGGCGTGAGATAGGCAATGGGCGTCTTGTCGCCTTCTCGCGCAATCAGCTCCCGGCATCGTTTGCAGATGGGGTCATACGGATTGTCATGGATCTCGCATCCGGCTACGAACGGAAGTTGCGGGTCCAGCAGAGCAGTCAGTGCGCGCAGGATGCGGCTTTTGGCCTGTCCGCGCAGTCCGAGCAGAATAAAATTATGGCGGGAAAGCACGGCATTCACCAGCTGCGGGACCACGGTGTCTTCATAGCCGATGATGCCGGGAAAAATGGTTTGGCTGTTGCGCAAGCGTAGAATCAGGTTGTCTCGGAGCTCGTCCTTGACCCTGCGGGAACGGAGTTTTTGCTCAGAGAAGGGACTTTTTCTGAGTTCTCCCAGCGTTGGGGGAAGATTCATGAAGGGCCTCACCAGCATTATACGCTGGCACGCAACCATCAATGCACGTGACCATTGCCGCTGGCCCGTTCCCGCGCCTGCAGGGTCTTGGTAATTTTGGGAATTGTGGCGCGGTAATACTCCGTGAGAGTTTCAATCCGCTCGGCTTCTGACTTCATCTCCAGCAGCGCCTGTTTGAAATCCAGATCAACCGGCAGCTCATGGGCCAGGTGGAAGGAAAGCAAATCGGCGTCCCGTTCAACGTCAACACTTTGTCCCAAAGTGGCAAAAAGCTGCTCATGCAGTTCCACCACTGTGTCCACCGCGCCGGGACCGACCGCTGAAGGGTCATCGTCAAAATACGTGACTTCGCCTTGCAGGAAAGAGCGCTCCTGGTTGAGCTTGTTGATCTCAAAGCGCTGCTCTCCGGCGGCGGCAATGTCCATGCGCCCATCCTCATACTTCTTGATGACGTTAAGAATGGTTGCGGAGCATCCAATGGAAGCCAGCGCATTTTCTTTCACGCGCACCATGCCAAAGGGGAGCTTCTGCTCCAGGCATTCCGCGATCATCTCTTTGTAGCGCGGCTCAAAAATGTGCAAGGGGAGGGGCGCTCCGGGAAAGAGCACAAGCTCCAGGGGAAATAGAGGCAGAAGAGGCACTGAGCAATTCTAATATTTTCTGTTGCTCCGCTCCAAGTTGTTGGCTCGAATGAGCAATTTTCCACACGTCTGCACGGCGGTCTGTCTTTTTGGGGAGAAAAGATCCGCAATGCTATAACGGCATTGATCGCTGCTCCGGTTCTTGACTTAAACACCGTAACCAACTAAAAACTTCATCCATGAAACTTCAAGACAAAGTAGCGGTGATTACCGGCGCTTCTATGGGGATTGGCGAAGCCATTGCCAAACTGTTTTTGCAGGAAGGCGCAAAGGTAGTGCTGTGTGCGCGCGATCTGCCGCGTACCAAGGCAGCCGAGGAGCGTATTGGCGGAGGCGCGAACACGCTGAGCGTGGCCTGTGACGTGAGCCAGCGCAGCCAGGTGGACGCTCTGGTCAAGACCACGCTGGACAAATTTGGCCGCATTGACATTTTCGTGAACAATGCCGGGTTCGGCTTGAACGATGCCGTTGCCGATATGGACATGGCCGCGCTGCGACGGATGTTTGACACCAATCTGTTCGGCGTCATCGACTGTATGCAGGCCGTGATTCCGGTCATGCGCAAGCAAGGCGGCGGCGACATCGTCAATATTTCGTCGGTGTCCGGATACATCTCCACGCCCTACATGTCGGGGTACGCCGCCACCAAGCACGCCATGAATGCCATTGGAAAAGCAGCTCGCATGGAGTTGCAACGGCAGAACATCAACGTGCTGACGGTCTGCCCCGGCTACATTGCGACGGATTTTGTAAAAAATATGGAGAAGGGCAAGCACTCGGAACGGCTGGGTTCGTCCGTGAAGTATAGCGTTGGCCCGGAGGTGGTTGCCGTGGCTACGCTGCAAGGGATGCTCAAGCGCAAAAGGGAAGTGGTGACGCCGCGGTTCTACAGTGTGTTTATCAGGATGTATCAGGCGCTTCCCAGTGTAGTAGAAAGCCAGATTCGCAAAGCTCTCCGTCCTACGGCGCAAGTGCTGGCAGAAGCGGCGAAGAAGCAATGATGACGCTCAGCCGACGCGCAGCGGCTGTGGACCTTGCCCTTGTTCTGGGAGTTGCGCTCGCTAGCCTGCGCTGGGCCTCTCCTGCGAACTCCCCATTCAAGAACATGCATGGTATGGCCGCGGTTCTCGCACTCGCGGCCTTTCAATTTACGGTAGAGGGATTGGTGCCGCTACTGCTCGTCGTGATTCGCCGGGAGAAATTCTCCGACTTTGGCCTGACACTAGGTAAAGCGGGCAAGTCTATCTCTCTGGCCATTGCCCTGGCGGCCTTGTATGACCTTTGTGTTTCGTGGCGTGCTGCCGCATGGTTGTGGGTACCATTGCGCCGCCATACTGCGGTGCGGCTGTCTCTGGGGGCCGGCTTTCCGTGGGAGATTCTGGGCTTTGCTGTCACCATCGCAGTGTGGGGATGTGTGGAAGGGCTCTTTGGCGTCTTTTTTGCCAGGAGAGTTGATCAGTTCATCGGTCATTCTGGCACCGGATGGCTGGCCACGGGAGCATTGGCATTTGGTTGCTACAACGGGCTTCTTCATCTCGCCATTGGTCAGGGCATGGAGGGATTTCTCACAAATTTTTTCTCTGGCTATGCGATTGGCGCAATCCCGGCCGTGAGTCGCAACGCCGTGGGGAGCGCCCTATTTCAGTCGCTCACAAACGCTGTAGGACGATTATGAAACAGGGGAAATGGCGGAGCATTTCGCAAAGCCCTCCTAACCCAACTCTTCCAGCATGCCTGCCATCTCGGACATGGCATGCTTGTTGCCGGTGCGCTTTGCGGCTTCCACGCCACTTTCCAGCATCTTCTTGGCTTCAGCCGTGCGGCCGTTGCGCTCGAGCGTCTGGGCGGCCATAAAGTATCCGTTGGTGTAATCCGGATGGAGTTCCAGCAGCTTGCTGAACTCGGCCAGCGCCTGCTCCGTCTTTCCGGCTTTGGAATATTCCATGGCCAGTCCGTAGCGGGCAAAAGCGTCGCCAGGGTTTTGTTGCAGGAATTCAGTCAACATCTGCATGCGGCTCGGTTCAGACATGGAAAAAATCTAACACACCCAGAGGCTTTTCTTCTGCGTTCTTTGCGGTAGATTTTCTGCAATGCAGGCCAGGGCGACTGCGCTCCATAAGTTTTTTGTTGGCTCGCCTTTTCCTTGTTTATCTCGCAAATCGTTCTTTACTGTGTGCGATCAATCGCGCTAGTATCGCTTTGCTGTGGCATGCCCTTATTTCTTTCCCACGGAAAAAAGTTCCACCATCGGATGGGCCTTTCCTGCCCGCTTGCCACTGGGTGCAGGCTTCAACGGAACATGCCGGGCCGGTGCGGAAGAGATCTCGCCGACGGACGCCGAGATTCGGGATTTCTGTAACCTGGGCTACGCCTGTGGCTGCGTCCGCATGCCCGTGGATCGCCCATATGATTGCGTTCGCTTTGCAATAGCGTGCGACGAAGATTCACGGATCACTCTCCATTACATCAGCGAGCGCGGTCATGAACCGGTGGAGCATGGACGCCTGGAATATGACTGTGCGTCCCGGCAATGGCCGTCGCCGCTCCGCGATGCCCGCATGCAACGCCAGGCTGAGTGTTATCTGGCGGTCTATCTGGAGCGAAAGGGAAGACGTACCGATTTCGCTGCAGATTGATGAAGATCAGCGCCGGACAAAAAGTCTGCCACTGAGAAGCTTCTACCGTTTTGATAGCATGAAGCAGCAGATATGATCCACCCGGAATATCACGGGAATATCAGAGCTATGACATCCAACAGTCAACCAGACAACCATCACCCCCTTACTCAACTCACGGTACGCCAGTCACAGTCGCAAATGGCGGAAGTGGTGCTGCCCAATGACGCTAATCCCCTGGGCAACCTGCTGGGCGGACGCCTAATGCACCTGATCGATATTGCCGGAGCGCTGGCGGCGCACAGACACTCGCACAGCCACGTGGTCACGGCGTCCATGGACCACATTGATTTTCGCGAACCGGTGCATATCGGTGATTTACTGATTCTTAAATCTTCGGTGAACCGCGCGTTCCATACTTCCATGGAAACCGGCGTAAAGTGCTGGGTGGAAAATTACATTGCCGGGACCACGCGGCATGTGGCGTCAGCTTATTTAACGTTTGTGGCCGTGGACCATCATGGCAAAGCCAAATCTGTTCTGCCTGTGGCGCCGGAGACGGACGAAGAAAAACGCCGCTTTGATGATGCAGGCCGCCGTCGCGAACTGAGGAAACAGGAGCAGGCGCGAAGCAAAGCCAGAGACAACGGATAAGCCGGAACAAGCTTTGCCGCAGATAAGAGCAGATTAGGAAGAATTGGCCGCGAATCACCGCGAAAAGCGCGAATCTATGGCAAGCGGCAACGGCTCTGTGTTCCTTCGTGTCCTCTGTGGTCAGTCTTTTTGTAGTTCAGACTTGAAAATTCATATTCCCGTATAATCAAGGTTTACCTATGGCTCACGGACATCAACACGGAGCGCCACAGCAGCAGGGACCATTTCCGCTGCCGGGCGTCAGCAACATCATTGCGATCGGCTCAGGCAAAGGCGGAGTCGGCAAAACCACGGTGGCAGTCAACCTGGCGGTGGCGCTGGCCAAGATGGGATACAAGACCGGCCTGCTGGACGCCGACATATACGGCCCCAACGTCCCGCTGATGATGAGCACCAACCAGCAGCCGCGCGTGCTCACGGAAAACCGTATTGAGCCGCTGCAGAACTTTGGAGTGAAGGTGATCTCCGTCGGGCTGCTTAACCCCGGTGACAAGCCGCTGGTGTGGCGCGGCCCCATGCTGCATTCCATCATCCGGCAGTTTTTGCAGCAGGTGGAATGGGGAGAGCTGGATTATCTGGTGGTCGATCTGCCTCCAGGTACAGGCGATGTTGTGATCTCACTGTTCCAGACCGTGCCTCTAACGGGCGCAGTTGTGGTTTCCACACCGTCTGACGTCTCCCTGCAGGACGGGCGCAAAGCCATTGAGATGTTCCGCACTGCGCGCGTGGATATTCTGGGACTGGTGGAGAACATGAGCCACTTTGTCTGTCCGCATTGCCATCAGGAAATTGATATCTTCTCCAAGGGTGGAGTGGAACGGACCGCCCGTGAGTTTGCCGTGCCCTTCCTGGGGTCGATTGAGCTTGATCCTGACATCCGCAAAGGCGGTGACAGCGGCAAGCCGGCGGTGCTGGAAGGCGAAACCAATCCTCATGCCAAATCGCTGTACGCGTTTGCCAAGCAAGTGTTGCTGCGCGTGGCGGAAGTGAGGAGCAGCAGCGCCCCAGGCGATGTGATTCAGGTGCAGTAGGAAGCCATTGGCAATTGGCCATTTAGCAATTGGCTTTTGTCTTCACGCTGTTCTGATGTCTAGCCATACCATGGCCTTACCGCTACAGCTGAGTGTATTACTCTTAAGCCTCTGGAGTAGATGGGAGCATCGGTCACATATTCTCGGGTCTATTTTGGGGAAGAGCCGCGCCAAGCCCCAATCGCTTAAGTCTTTGCAGTCAGAAGTGGTTTTTAGCACTCTCCCCCACCCAAGTGCTATCTTGACAATGACTGACTAACATCTCTAAAATCTAATAGGCAGGAGTTCACAATACTACCGCCAACTTATTGCAAATACATGTCTTAATTAAGAATTGGACATATGCCGAACCCGGGACATATCGGGCCGCGCGAGCGGGAGATTCTTACCGCAATCGTTGAGACGTACATCTCGACGGGAGAGCCGGTGGGTTCACACACCCTTTCGCGCCACAATAAGGATGGGCTTAGTCCGGCAACGATCCGCAATGTGATGGCGGACTTGTCAGACAGTGGTTTTCTGGAGCAGCCGCACACGTCCGCTGGACGCATACCCACATCGCAAGCGTACCGCTATTACGTTGACCAGATTTCCGGAAAGGCCACCATTTCACCCGCCGACCAGACGCTGATTTCAGACACGCTGCAAGGCACAGTGGACGTGCAGGAGTTTCTGGAACGTACTTCGCATGTGCTGTCGCTGGTTTCCAGCGGGGTAGGCGTGGCGATTGGCAATGCCGGTCCCCGGAATGCGCTGGAGCATGTTTATTTTTCCCGGCAGGCCAACAATCGCGTGCTGGCTGTGGTGGTGACGCGGTCGGGCGTAGTGCGCGACCGGGTGCTCCGCTTGGATATCCCGCAGGCGGATCTGGACTTGGCATCGCGCTACATCAACGAAAATTTTCGCGGTTGGACCATGAACGACATGCGCGCCGAGCT
>DAHUXF010000141.1 GCA_027307295.1 Acidobacteriaceae bacterium | reverse complement strand
GTGGCCAGGGCCAATACCCGCACCACCACGCGCGGTCCGCTGCGGCTGGTTTCCATCAGCAAAAGAAAGACCAGCAGGAACAGGAATGTGACGTGGACGCGAAACTCGGCTCCCCAGAACCGTCCGGCAAATAATGACCAGTTTCTCATGGATGTTTGGCTGCCCTGGGCAGTGAAGCCACAATCCAATTTTATACTCTAGAGTGGCTATGCACACACAGGGAGGAACGCCATGCGGGTGATTGCCGGCCAATATAAAAGCCGGCGGCTCATAGCGCCTCCGGGCGTCCAGACCCGGCCTACCTCAGACCGCCTTCGCGAAACCCTGTTCAACGTGGTGGCGGGCCGGGTTCCCGGTTCCGTATGGCTGGATTTGTTTGCCGGGAGCGGCGCCGTGGGCATTGAAGCGCTGAGCCGGGGTGCGCATAGCGCCTATTTTGTGGAAGTATCCGGAGCGGCGCTGCGCACCATACGGAAAAATCTACAGTCTCTTGCGATTGAGGAAGGCTCTGAAGTCATTGAGCGCGAAGCCGCCACGGCGCTTCGCATGCTGGATGCCCAGGCCGTGGCCTGTGATTTCGTCTTTCTTGACCCGCCCTACCGGAAAATGGGCGATTATGAGCAGGTTCTTAGTTTTTTGTCGCAATCAAGGCTGCTGCGGCCAGGGGCCGAGGTAATTGCTGAGCATGACAAGCATTTTGATCCTGGAGATGAGTTTGGTTCGCTGCGCCGGCATCGTGTATTGCGGCAGGGCGATGCGGTCCTGAGCTTTTATAAGCGGGAGTAATCAACCTGGCTTTCCCGCCGGGGGATTCGGCCCTGGTCAAAAGCGGCGCGATGGGCAAAAAGGGAATAGCCGCTGTTCATGCCCGTTTTCCACAACCATCTTAAAAAAACCCGCATAAAATCAGGTGAAGAGGCTTGCTTCGGCGCTTTGCTGATGTAATATAGCGATTGAGTACACTTGAGATGTGCCCGATTTCACCAAACGAAGTGCTCATTATTTTTTAAGGAGGAAAGATGGCAGCAGGCATGACGAAGACCCAACTTGTCCGTCATATGGCGGAAAAACTGGAAACAAACAACAAGACCGCCGCAACATTCCTTGAGACCCTGGCGGAAACCGCCATTAAGGAAACAAAAAAGAACGGCGTGTTTGTGATTCCTGGCTTGGGCCGCCTGGTAAAGTCCAACCGGAAAGCGCGCATGGGACGCAATCCGCAAACGGGAGAACCCATCAAGATCGCAGCCAAGACCGTGGTAAAGTTCCGCGTTGCCAAGGCCGTAAAAGACGTAATCGCTCCCAAAAAATAACTTCTGCTCCGCAGAAACTTAACGGGCCGGCCTTTTTACAGGGCTGGCCTTTTCAGTGTGTGCAGCTGTTCCTTATGGGCCGGCTTATAGGAGAAATCCTAACCCTCTGTCATCCTGAGCGAAGCCGGAGCGTATGCAAACGGCGCAGTCGAAGGACCGCGAGAATGTTTGCTGTACCACACAGCACCAAGGTATTCGCACGAGACAAAATAAAATCATCGGTAGAACGCCCTGTAGCAACATGGCAGCAAAAACACCTCGGGGTCCTTCGACTTGTTCTCGCATCGCTTTCACTCAGCTCGACCGGCGCTCAGGATGACAAAGATGTGAGCAATCAAGTGCTCTAGCGTTGTTCTCCACTACAGGCGACCTTAGTAAGATTGCATAGCTTCTCGCCGTTGAACACAGTAACGCGCTTTTTCGAAAAGTGCTCGGCCCACAAATGTTACTGCTTCATCGTGATCCTTTGGTCCGGCTGTCCAGCACCTGGTTCACCAGATGATCAGCGTCACGGTTCTGCGCCCGCAGCACATGCTCAATGGAAAAATGTTCCAGCTTGCGGACCAGCGACCGCGCCCGCGTATACAGCTCAAGCAGACCGGGATTTTTTACTTTGTATTGGCCCTTCATTTGTTTGACCATGAGCTCAGAGTCGCTGATGACTTTGAGCGCAGGATGTTTTTCCCGCACAGCGTATTCCAGGACCGCCAGCAGTCCGGAATATTCGGCAAAGTTATTGGTCTGCAGGCCAAGATATTCTGACAGCTCCGCAATGACTTCACCGCGCGCATTGCGCACTACCACGCCATACGCAGCGGGGCCGGGATTGCCGCGCGCGCCGCCGTCAATGTTAGCTCGAATGGCATCCGCCACCGGCTTTGCCGCAGTGGTTTCAAAAAGCGATTTCTGGGTCAACGGCCCTCCGCCAGCCGGAATGCCAGCCTATCTGGCAGTCCGGCGGAAAGAATTTTTTGCTGGGCGCGCTCAATGTCATACTGACCGCGATAAAAAGTAATCGTTTGTTCACCGGTATCGTAGAGCAGAAACGCGGCGCGGGGATCACCGTCACGCGGCTGGCCCACCGAGCCGGGATTCACCATGTAATTCGTTCCCGGCTTCACATCAAACCGGATCGTCTGTTTCCCTTTGCTTGACTTGTAGGCGGGCAGCAGCGACTTGCCCTGGCCGCTGGCCAGTTCCAGCAGAAAGCAGCGCTGCACATGAGTGTGTCCAAAGAAAATCACGGGCACTGCGGCCTCTGCCAGCACCTGGTATGCGTCCCCGGCAAACAGCATGTATTCATCTTCATCCCGTGGAGAGCCGTGCACTAATTCCAGATTGGCCTGCGGCAGAAGCGGCCCTTGCGGCAAGGCACGCAGAAACTCCAGATGTTCAGGTAAGAGCTGGGCTCGCGTCCACAGTGCCGCCTTGCCCGCAATGGGATTGAACTCCATGAGGTCGATTAAGCCGGAGCAGGCTTTGTCATGGTTGCCGCGAACAAACACCGATCCCAGCTGACGGGAGCGCGCCACCACCTCATTGGGGTTTGCGCCATATCCCACAATATCGCCCAGGTTATAAACCTGGTCATGATCAGGCGCAGCGTCCATGCAGGCTTCCAGCGCCTCCAGGTTCGCGTGTATGTCAGAGAGGATAAGTAAGCGCAACGTTTCCTGCGGTCCCCTTGCGATTCAAGCCACAGAATGAGTTTACCAATTCTCAGCGGGGTACTAGCCGAAGCGTTGCTTGCTCAGGGGCTACTTGCTCAACGGAGCCACGCGCGCCCAGTGCCCCGGCGAGATCTCGCGCAACGGAGACGCGGCGGCAGGCCGCGCCTGTTTTTCCACCATCGCCAGCGGGACATGGCGGTCCGTTTTGAGCGTGGGAATGGCGCGGATAAGTCCGCGCGTATAGCTATGCGTGGGAGCAGCAAATATCTGCGCCACCGGGGCCATCTCCACGATTTCACCGGCATACATGACAGCAACTTGATCGGCCACGCGGGAGACCACGCCGAGATCGTGCGAGATAAACAGCATGGCCAGCCGGTGCTTTTCCCGCAGGCTGGCCAGCAATTCCAGAATTTGCGCCTGGATGGTCACATCCAGCGCCGTGGTCGGCTCATCGGCAATCAGAAGCTGCGGGTTGTTCACCAGGGCCATGGCGATCATCACACGCTGCCGCTGGCCGCCGGAAAGCTGGTGAGGATAATCCCGCGCACGCTTCTCCGGTTCAGGTATGGCGACCTCGCGTAGTGCGTCCACCGTGCGCTCCCAGGCCTGGGATTTGCTGATGCGTTGATGGGCCAGCACCGCTTCAGCTACCTGATCCCCCACACGCATCACCGGGTTCAGGGCGGTCATGGGCTCCTGGAAGATCATGCTGATGCGCTCGCCCCGCATGCGGCGCATGGGCTCATCCGGTAGCTGCAGTAGATCCTGCCCAGAGAAAACTACTTTGCCGGAAGTTTTGGCCTGGGGCGGCAAGAGCCGCATGATGGCCAGCGAAGTAGCGGACTTTCCCGAGCCGGACTCGCCTACCAGTCCCAGCGTGCCGGATTCAGGGATGCTGAAACTTACGTCGCGCACGGCAGCCACTTCGCCGCTCTGGGTGGCGAAACTCACATTCAAGTGCTCGACTTGGAGAAGACTCGGCATCTAACGCTGTTCCTAAAGTGCTGCGCTTTTCTTCGCCGCAGATCTGCGCAGAGAAACGCCGAAGCAAAAGGCCTACCACTGATTTACACGGTTGCACACTGATTAGAAAAGTTCTGCCAAAATAGAATCCGGTTCGGCATCCATCTGCGTACATCACGCGACAAAGTTTTTCTTTCTTCGTTCCTTTGTGTCCCTGGTGGTTAGCATGAACGCAGATCAGATCAGAGATTGGCTGCGAATCAAAGCGAAAAGCGCGAATCGAGGGCCAGCCAACAGAGGCAGCCCAGCCAGAGTTTTTTATGCAAATTCTTCGCGCTTCCACGGTAGAAGTTTGTTTTTTAGCGCTGCGCAGTCCGTAGCTCCACAGGTTTGTTCAGGCAGCTCATTTTTTTAGCAACCCGTTGGCTTCTTCAAAACGCCGCGCCATTTTGTCGCCGCTGCATTGTTGCTCCAGTAGAGTTTCCGCGTCCCATTCACTGCGGGGAACACCAAAGAAATCTCCTCCGTAAACATGAAGAGCGCCGGTCAATTTTGGGATGGGATTGCTGACGGAGTGAATAACGTCGCGCCCCAGCGGCTCCGCGTCCTTCTCTCGCAACGCTCGCGCACCGGCGGCTTCCACCAGGCCATGGCTGCCGGGCACGCGACGCCAAAAGATATTGTCTTCGCGTCCGGTATAGAGACCAATGATGGCCCACATCTGGTGGTTGTGAGGCAGCAGGTTCATCCAGGGCGCCCAGATCACGTTCAGGATCGTGAGATCGTCTGACCGGTAGAGCGTCTGCATCTCCGCGCGCTGTGGTTCGCCCAGCGCCTGCAACACTGCTCCGGGTGTGGATACGGCACGCGCCACCACCTCTCGCACGGCCCGCTGCGGCGCATCTTCCCGCAGCGCGGCCCGGCAATCAGACACGAACTGGTCAAACTCAAACATGGCGCTTTCTCCGCGCTTCGCTACTTTCCAGCCTTCGCGGCAGCCGCTGCTTGCGCGCGACGGGCCGCCAGCCGGTCCAGCAGGTTCTTGACCCGTTTTTTGGCCTGGGGCGTGGAGACTAATTTTTCCAGGCGTACCACAAACTCCTGGTCAACATGGTCTTTGCGCGCCTGCGCCATGAAGGCCCCGAACTTGGCCCATAGAAAATACGGTTCGTTATTCGTTTCAAAGAACAGCTGCTCACTTAATGCACCCTGTACTACCAATGCCGCCGCCATGTCCCAATAGGTCAACACCTGACGCAGCCAGGTATGCTGCTCTGAGCCATAGGCCAGCAGAACAGACTTGAATTCATCGTAATTCTGCGGCCAGAACTCTGACACAATGAATTTTCTTGCCGTACGCATCACTGGATCGCGCCGGAGATCATAAAGTTGCAGCACCAGTTGTGCTTCCTGCGCTGTTGCTTTCCTGCCTTTAGCCATGTGTACTCTCCCCGGACATTGTAGCGGGTTTTGGGAATGGCTGATTTGTCCCGGTAGAATTTTTCTAAAGGTGAAATATCCAGGACATCAAATCGCAGGACGTGTTTGTCTCAAATGATACGACGCAAAACGACGGGGAGGGCAGGGGAGGGGCGTGCCGTGCTTTATCCTTTTATCCTCGAGCCAGAAACTCAGCCGCCAGATCCAGGCAACTGCGGTACCAATTCGCTGGCTCAGCAGAAGCAGGCTTTGGCTCCATCAGGAACATTGAGGCTGCACCTGGCATTTGTTCCGAGCCCTTTCCGGTCCCGGAAGTTGCTGCACCAGATGACTTTACTTCCTGCTTGTCGACAATTGTTGTATTCAAGTCCTTCCTCCTTTTCCCTGAGCTGCAAATTTCTCCTGAACGGCAATGCTGCTTTCCGAAACGCTTACAACACGTTGATTTTTGCCCTTACCCGGGCCTGAAGAGGCGTTGGCAATTCGGAATATCCTTCTTTGATTGCGATTTTTTGTCCATCTGAGAATGCCCACAACAGCAACTTAACCAACGCATTTCTGCGTCCCCGGTCGGCTGCGTTGGAGCGGAGATAGATCCACGAAAAGCTGACGATTGGATAAGAATCCGGGCCGGACATGTTCGTCAATGACGGGGCCATGCGGTCCCAGTTCGGGGCTTCCCCGGCGGCACAGGCGGCCGCGATTGTTTGCGGCGTAGCTTTTACAAATTTTCCTGCTGCATTCAGCACGCTGGCAAATTGCAGTTGGTCAGAGGCATATTGCAGTTCAACGTATCCCAGCGACCCAGGCAGGGCCTTGACCTTGTCTGCCATGTCAGAACTCCGCTCCGCAGGCTCTCCCACAGGCCATTTGGGCGACGGTCCCCGCCCAATCTGCTCACGAAACTTCATGCTGACTTTGGAAAGGAAATCTGTAAAAACGTAATTGGTTCCTTTGCCTCCTGGCCGGTAAATAACGCGAATCGGCAGGTTGGGCAGGGAGGCTCCGGCGTTGAGTTTTATGATTGCAGGATCGTTCCAGTTTTTGATATGTCCCAGATACACTTCAGCCAGGACTTCTCCTGAAAGCCGCAGTTGCGGAACTCCCGGCAGGTTATAGACCGGAACAATCCCAATCAGAACCACCGGCAACTCAATAAGATTACCGTCGCGTCTCTGTTCTTCCGTGAGCGGTATTTCGCCTGCTCCAAAGTCGCTGATGCCGTGGGAAATCTGGACAAGACCTTCGCTGTTGCCCATGGCCATGTAACGAAGCTGGACTTGAGAGTTGCTCTGGTTATAAATGTCAGCCCACTTGTTGTACAGCGGCAAAGGGACACTCGATCCGGCCCCAACTAAAACGAAGTCCTGATTTGCTGCCTGAGCGCCGCTTATAAAAGCGATGAGGAAAATGCCGGCCTGGAAGAGCCACCGTACAATTGCTTTATTTCTCCGTGGCCCACTGGACGTGGATTTTTGCGCTGGCTCCACCACATGCCAGCTAGTTATTTCAAACATGGCGGTACACTTCTCCCTTATGGACTTTCCGCTGCAACCTGGTTATCGGCACAAATGCTGAATTGGCACAATTTCAAAAGGAGAAGAAAAAATAATGCGGACTGTCTTCTCCCTGGTTGCCCCCAGTCTAAGCATGGAATTGTTGCGATGGAACGTAACTCTAGTAACAGGTGCGTTACTTTTTTATCGAAATTGTCAGGAAAGCCCATTTTTGCCAAAGATTTTTATGGCAAATATCAGGAGCAAGTGCGGATTTGAAAGAATTTATGGTTAAAACATACAGATTATCAATATTGATCAA
>DAHUXF010000140.1 GCA_027307295.1 Acidobacteriaceae bacterium | reverse complement strand
CAGCGGCGGACCACCCGGGCGGGCGCGTAGACGGACATGTAGGTATAGCGGCGCTCGGCGCAGAACTTCATCGTCTCGCTGCTGCCCGCGCCCTGTGGATCGGCCACAATCGACCATATGCCCACGTTTTCCATCTTGCGCAGAGGCACCAGGATTTTTCCGCCAAGCTTCACGGCCTGGCTGGTGGCGGCTTCAGGATCAGCCACCTGGAAATAAATCAGCCAGTGCGCGGGAGCCTGGGGATTGCCATGCGTGTTGGGAGGAATCCCTCCGATAAAGCTCTCACCGTTCCTGATGTGGTAATAGCCGGAAGGGTCTTTTGCTTCTTTCGCCACCTTCCAGCCAAAAACTGCAGAATAGAACTTCCCTGCCTGCTCCGGTTCCGGCGTGCTTAGATCGGCCCAGCAAAATGTGTTGTCGGTGCTGCCAATCGTGGTGCCGGGATTGTTCCTTGGCTGCCATACCGAAAAGATAGCGCCTGTGGGGTCCTGCAAGACTGCCATGCGGCCAGCTTCCATCACATCAAAGGCCGGGCTCAGCACGGTCCCGCCTGCCTGGGCCGCTTTGGCCACGGCCTGATCGGCATTGTCCACGGCAATATAGATCATCCAGTGCGGCGCCACGCCCTGGGCGCGCTGTTCCTTGCGCATGGTGTATGCAGCCGCGGTGTCACGGCCGGCAAGCTTAAACGTGGAGTAAAAATCGCCGGGGCCTATCGGGTTATCTTCTACTGACCATCCGAATAATGAAGTATAAAAACTTTTGGCCGCGTCCTGATCGGTTGTTCCCAATTCGAACCAGCAAAATGAGCCGGCAGGATGTCTATCAATGTTTGCCATAAGGCAAGAGTATAACCCGGTGGCGTGAAGCGCACGTTAATGCCCGGAGGTCATGGCTGTCCGACCCGCGCGAAGAGAGTGTCCCAGCGATGATGCTTCCCAGAACCGGGACGGCCGCCGGCAAACGTCTTCTCCAGCAGGGTGATCTCGGACATGCGCGCCACCTCAAACCATCGCCAACCCGGAAGAGCGCCGCCACTGGCCCCTGCTATCTGATACGTAAGCAGGCGCGCCGACGCATTGTGAATGCCATAGTCGTGGGGCTCGACCACGCGTTCCTTTCCGTCGAAGACAAACCGCATCAGCCGCTTTTCATGGATCGCCGTAAGCAGTAGTTGGTGTGTTTCCAGCGCAACGCCTTCAGGGCTGGCAGCGTTGCTGGGGTTGTTCATGGCTCTATTCTCACTCACTATTACTTATGCAAACAGTAGCGATGACTGGTTTGTCATTGATGTGGGAAATCCGGTCATCAAGCACCCAATTATGCCATCTTCCCAAAGCAAGCCGCACCATGTAAACTCCGCCACGTGTTTCAAAAAATATTTCTTTCCTTCGTCATATCAGTAAGCGCACTCGCGCTGCACGCCCAGTGCTGTCCGGAGAAGCCGGCTGCGGAAAAGCGGCAGGCGCTCTGGCAGAAACTTCAGGACGATCTGCGCGATGTGGACCAGAATCTGGATGGCGTGATGGGCCTGGCAGTCAAAGACCTGACCTCCGGCGAGACGTTTTTCATCCACGGCGATGAGGTCATGCCGCAGGCCAGCTCCATCAAGATCGCGGTCCTGGCCAATCTTTATCTACAGGCGCAGCAGGGCAAGCTCAAGCTGGGCGATGAATATGTGGTGCGCAAAGAAGACCTGGTCAGCGGCAGCGACATCATGCTTGGCCTTACGCCCGGCGTGACCCGTCTGACGCTCCGCGACCTGGCCACTATGATGGTGGCCGTCAGCGATAACAGCGCCACCAATGTACTGATCCGGCGCGTTGGCCTGGACAACGTAAACACCATGCTCGATGGCCTGGGACTCAAGACCACGCGCCTGCGCCGCGCAATGATGGACCTGCAAGCCGCGAGTGAAGGCCGCGAGAACATTTCCACGCCCCGCGAGATGATGACCTTGCTGGAAACCCTCTATCGCGGCAAGCTGCTCAACCCGGAGATGACCGCCGACCTGCTGAAGGTGTTGAGCACGCACAAGGAGAGCGCGCTGCTGCAGGGCCTGCCGGACGATGTCGTGGCCGCCAACAAGCCCGGTGAGCTGGAGGCCGTGCGCAATGATTCCGGCATCGTCTTTGTCAAAAACCGCCCGTATATTCTTTGCGTTATGACCACATATCTCAGGAATGAAGCGGATGGATCAGCCGCCATCCGGAAAATTACGGCCCTCACATACAGCTATTTTGACCGCGTGGGCAGGGCGTCTGACTACGGGCGCGTGGTCTCGCCAAAATAATGATACCGCCCAATTAAATGATATCGCCCAAATAATTGCCCCTGACGCAAGAAAGGCACGCCGCCATGTTCGGGTCCGTGTGCAAGACAGGCGTGCACTTCGCCCCTATTGGGTACAATCATTTTGCTATGAAGAAATGGCGCACGCAGTTTTTCTCAATCGCTCTACTTTGTACATCTGTACTGGCAGCAGCCCAGTGGAAGAGGACTCCGCTACAGGCCCCGGCCACTCCCAATCCACAGCTGTACCGCGCGAATGCCGTTGCAACCAGAGACATACGGTACGCTCTGGCTGCCGCCGGCAAGCAGCATAAGCGCGTTCTGCTGGATTTTGGCGGCAACTGGTGCCTGGATTGCCACGTGCTGGACAATGCTTTTCATCAGCCCAGGATCGCCCCGCTGCTCAACGACAATTTTGTTCTAGTCCACGTGGATGTGGGCCGCTATGACAAGAACCTTGATCTGGCCAAAAAATATCACGTAGACCTGGAAAAAGGGGTGCCGTCACTGGCCGTGCTGGATGCACAGGGGAAAGTGTTGTACGCCACGCGCGACTTTGAGCGCGCCCGCGTGATGAGCGAAGAAGACGTGATTCAATTCCTGGACAAGTGGAAGCCGGATCGCGCCGGAAAATAGCCGACAACGGCGATTTCCGAGTTGGTGAACCTTTTTCGCCGCAGATTTGCGCTGAGGAACGCAGATCAAGAAAAAATTAGCCGCGAATCAACGCAAAAACGCGAATATGCAGACCGGCCTGTCCATGATTTTTGTCCCCTCAGCTGCTTCTCTGTGCATCTGAGTCTGAGTCTCAGTGTGGAAATTTGCTATGGCAACTCTGGAACCGTTTAGGTCGCCAGCAGCAGCCGCTCCACTTCTTCCACAAAGCGATAGGGCCCGTCCTGTTTGGAAAGGACTTTGTCCGGACAGATATCGTGGCCAAGGTGCAGATGCCCGTCCACCTGCATCAATAGTTTTTGTTCGGGATATTGTTTCTTGATGTCTTCACAGAACTGCAAACCAGCCTGGGCAAAATAGCCGACATCCACAATCACCAGATCATATTGTCTTGAAGCCGCAACCACCCCACGGGCAGCCTCCAGATCGGCCGCGGTGTCAATCTCATATCCCTGCATGCGCAGCATGAGGGCGCGCAAGTGCTGTACTGTGAGATCGCCATCAACAAGCAAAATACGGACTTTAGGTCTGCTATGCGCCATTGTGGAACACCACCTTGTATTTTTCTGAAGGGCTGTTCCCAGCGTACACCAGAGTGAGCAGCAGACTATGGCCCAATCGTCTTAATCCGTCATAATAAAGAAGCTCTGCGTAATAAAGCTCTCGGCATACTTTTTTTAAGGCAATCATTTCCTGACGGTCTTCTCCTGACGGTCTTCCATGAGGGCATTTTGCCCGGTTCCCCCTTGCGTCTTACTTCAGGTATTGGGTAAACCAGTCCGCTACGCGTTCTATTACGTCGCGCTGGTGCGCCTGGTCAGCAAAGATATGGCCTTCATGCTCATAGACCACAAGTTCGGTCTTCACGCCCAGGGTCTTCAAGGCGTGCCAGAATTCATAGGATTGCGGAGTAGGGCATTCGCCGTCACTGTCGCCCACCAGGACCAGCGTGGGCGTTTTGGCGTTCTTGATGAAAGTAATAGGAGAGCTGCGGGCGTAGACCTGTGGATCGTCATAAACAGACGCTCCAAAGAAGGGGATCATCCAGAGATCAATCTGGTTTTCTCCATAATAGCTCTGGAAGTTGGCCAGTCCAGCTCCAGCCACGGCGGCGGCAAAGCGGTTGGTCTGCGTGACGGCCCACATCGTCATATACCCGCCATAACTCCAGCCGGTAATGCCCAGGCGGTGTTCGTCCACCGGAGCTTCCTTAAGCGCCTGGTCCACGCCGGTCATAATGTCGCGGAAGTCGCCATAGCCAAAGTCCTTCACATTGGCGCGGGTAAATGCCTCACCCTGGCCAAAGCTGCCGCGCGGATTGGGAAAGAAGACAAAGTAACCTTTGGTGGAAAGCGGAACAGCAAAGCTGTGCGAACCCGGCCATCCCGGATGGGCTTGCGAACTGGGGCCGCCATGCACCATCACCACCATGGGATATTTTTTTGCCGGATCAAAATTGGCCGGGTACAACAGCCATCCCTGCAGGCTGAATCCATCATTCTTCCAGTGAACGCTTTTGGCTTCTCCCCAGGCAGGTTTGAGACTGGCGTTGCTTGAGGTGATCTGCTTCCATTGCCCAATGGGCCCGGCCCAGACTTCCGGCGGATGCGCCAACGATTGCAGGACCGCCGCAGCGGTCTTGCCATCAGATGAAACGGAAATGCTTGTTCCCCATCCGCCATCAGTGATCACGTCCGCCGAGTGGGTCAGCGTTTCAATCTTCCCGCTGCTCACGTCCACCGTGGCAATGCCGCTCTCGCCATCCACCTCTTCGCCAAAAAGGACTTTTCCGGGGACGGTCCAGGTAAGCCAACTGGCTGATGCCTTCATGCCGGGCGTGATGTTCTTGGCTTGGCCGCCCTCGGCCGGAACAACAAAGATATCTCCGCCCACCGCCGGTTCATCGCTCATGATGCCGGAGATGAAGGCAACAGATTTCCCATCCGGCGACCAGGCCGGTACTGCGATCTGGGATTCCACCGGCGGCTTGTATATTGACTTCATCTCTCCGCCGGCAGCGGGGATGGTGTAGATCTGCGCAATGTACCAATTGTTGTCGCCATTGCCATGCGCGGCGGTGGTCACAAAGCGCTGACCATCGGGCGACCACGCAAATTCGTACACATACATGTCTTCCGGAGAAATCTGCCGGAGCTTGCCCGTAGCAACGTCCACCAGCGCGAGCCGCTGTTCAGACACGGCTTCTTTAATCACTCCGGTCTGCGCCTTTTCCGCCACCAGCGGACCGGCTGCACGCTCCGCATTTTCCGTGAGAAGAACTGCGATCGTCTTGCCATCCGGCGACCACCCCGGCGTGGCCAGAAAGCCTTTCACGTTGGTGAGCTTGCGCGGCGTGCCCCCTGCCGCATTGACGATATAGAGTTGCGCCTGCTCCGCTTTCGCGGCGTCAGAGAAAAACGCGACCTGCTTGCTGTCCGGCGACCACGCGATGGCATTCTCAGTCGCGCCTCCTGCGGTGATCCGCCGGGTTGCGCCGCCGCTCACGGAACTCACGTGAATCGCTGATCCGTCTTTCGTGCTTTCCACCCAGGCCACTTCCTTGCCGTCGGGAGAGATGGCCGTCTGCTCAAAAGTCCGGGCCGCAAACAGAGCGTTGATGGCGTCGCCCGCAGACGATTTGGAGGCCTGGTTGCCATGCTGTGCAACCGCAAGAGATATAAAGAAAAGTCCCATGAACGCGAGTGAAATAATCCGGGTAACAGCTTTCATCATTTCCAGTTTCTCCAGTGCAGGAATCGGCTCCTCACTATACAAGCCGCAGGATTGTGGTGGCAAACCCGCGCCGCATGGCCTGCGGCTGCGCATAGGCCGGGTCGCGAAGGGAGCTGAGGGCTATATGGTATCCTCCTCGACATCATGCGAAATATTACCGTCCTTACAGTATTTTTCTCTGCTTTTGTTGTGGCTCTGGGGCAGGCCTCGGCTTCGCCGCAAAAATCTCAATCGGCACAAGCCACGGATGAACAAATCCAGGCGGAACTTTCCAAAACAGCGGCTGCCACCATCGCATGGGAAAAGTCCACCACTCCTGGAATCAAGGCGGAGGTGCAACTGCTGAAGAAGGACCAGGTGGATGGCAAGCCGGTGATGCAATACAGGGTCAAGTTGAGCGGAGCGCCGCGCAACAAGCTTTATAGCTTAATCGCATGGCCCATCACCGTTTCCCAACCGGTCACCATGATGGAAGGGCTGGCCATTGCCGCCGATGGGACCGTCGGATGCCCTCCGGACTCCACCAAAAACTGCGCTCGACGCATGAAAGGAGCTGAACTTAAGCTGACGTACACGCCAGGCATTGGAGAAATCTACCGCCATGCCCTGGTCTCAGAAGACCATCAGTCCCGGATCTTTTTTTCGATTGTTCCTGCTCCCATGATTGAGACTGACAAGTCGTGTAGTGTGGAGGTCATCCGCCTGAGTCCCAGGTTTGAGCTGGCAGTGATCCACGGCAAAGGATTCACGCCCGGCGAGCTGCTGAGTTTCCATACTCAGTCCTATCAGGAAGTAAACGATAAGCAGCCAAAAGTGGACCCCAGCGGCGACTTCTGGGCCGTGCTGACTCCCTTTGTCAAAGCGCGCACCATGGGAACAACGCAGGTCACGGTAAAAAGCAAGAACTGCGCGCCGCAGTTGTCCTTTGAGTGGGGATCAGAGTAGCCGTGCAGGGAAACAGGCAGCAAAGCGCTGCACCCCTGCTGCGAAATGTGCCCGGCCCCTCGATCTTTTAACACTCGATCGTTTAACAAATGACCGTTAACGAATGACTTTTTCCATCTCTTCCGCTGCCGCATCCACCGCCGCCGCATAGTCCTGCAAGGCCTGCGCTGCGCGAATGATCTCGCCATCCGCTTCCTTATAGCGCTTCTCTTCTATCCCTTCGCGCACGCCGGGAATCGTTTTTGCGCCGTAGCCGGTATAGAAGCCCGGAGCATAGATCAGGTGCCGGTACCACGGACGGCGAGGCAGTCCCGCAGGATTGGTCAGCTTACGCTCCGCCATGAGCAGTTTGGTGTTGATGTCCGCCAGCGGCTGCGTAGCGCCATTCGATGCGGTGAAGGCCTTCATCGCTTTGGCATAACGCCGCGCGCTGCGGTCAAGCTCGATCTGCGCGTTGTCCAGGGGAGCGAAGTTTAGAAAAGGCGGGACCTCTTCCTTCGGTGGCGCCACGGTGGGCCGGCGAGGATCGGATGTGGCGCTGTAGAGACCGTCATCAATGTCCTGGTTGCGGTCGCGGA
>DAHUXF010000013.1 GCA_027307295.1 Acidobacteriaceae bacterium | reverse complement strand
GGGCGAACATTGCCTCTGTGCTCCGGCGGCACAAATTCATGCGGTTCAGCGACGTGATGGCGGGTGAACCGGCGGTGGAACATGCCATTGCAGACCGTGGCAAGGCAGTAATGGCGATGGAGCAAAACGCATTTGCGGTGACGCGCGGCAAGGGGAACGACTGATGCGCAGTCCGGCAGCCAGGAATCCGGTCTTTGCGTATCACGAGGTGATGCCGGAATCAGACTATGCGTATTGTGTTACCAGCAGTGTATTCGCAGAACACATGCAGCTAATTTGTGCATTGGCAAAAAACAGCGGAACCCACGGACAGGCGCAAATCACCTTCGATGACGGCGAAGTATCGCAACTCCAGAATGCCGCGCCCATCCTGGCGGAGCATGGCATCGCAGCAACATACTTTGTGACTCCCGGCCTCATCGGCACAGCGGCAAAGTTTCTGGACTGGGAGCGGCTCCGCGGATTGCAGGCGGCAGGGCACTCCATACAGTCCCATGGATGGTCGCATAAATTTCTCACATTTTGTGATGACTCGGAGCTTGCGCATGAACTCACTGCTTCCAGGGAGGTGCTGGAAGAAAAACTGGGCGCAAGTGTGGAGGAAATCTCCATTCCCGGCGGGCGATGGGACAAGCGGGTGCTTGCAGCATGCGCTCGGGCCGGGTACAAGCGCGTGTATGTCTCCGAGCCATGGATTGCCGGCGAGATGCACAGCGTGAAGGTGATTGGCCGCTTCATGGTGCGGCGCACCACATCCGTAGCAGAGCTGACGCGGATGGTCCAGCAAGATCCCCAAGCGCTATGGAAGCTGAAGATGCGGGCACAGCTTAAGAGAAGCATTGTGGGTCTGGTGGGCGATGGCCTGTACCACCGTTTATGGTGCCGTCTTACTGGTTATGACGAATTTGAAGCTGCGCGCCAGGAATTGACTCCCGAGGTGCGAAGCAAATGAAGCGCATCAAGGTCTTACAACTCATCAGCAGTGGCGGCTATTACGGCGCGGAAAACATGCTGCTGAATTTGTGCGCCAGCCAGGAAAGCGCCGGCTGCCAGAACAGTCTGCTTCTTTTTTATAACGTGCATCAGCCGAATGTGGAGTTTTATGAGCGCGCCCGGCGCACAGGCCTTAGCGTCCGCATGGTCCATTGCCAGGGCAGAGCAGACTGGCAGGCCGTCCGCCAGATTGAAGAATACATCCGGGAAGATGCTGTCGATATCGTACATACGCACGGGTATAAGGCCGATCTTTATGGATACGTGGCGGCGCGGCGGACAGGGAAGCCCATTGTCGCCACCTGCCACAACTGGGTTGGCGGAACTGCCGCGCTGGGAATCTACATTCGATTGGACCGTATGGTCCTCAAAAGATTTCAAGCGGTAGCTGCTGTTTCTGATGCGGTGGCCCGCCAGTTGAGAGACCGCAATATTCCCGCAAGCAAAATCCATACGATCGCGAACGGAATCGATCTCCAGAAATTTACCCAGGCGGAACCTCTGCCGGGGCTTGCTCATGAAGGCAAAAAATTAATTGGGATGGTGGCCCGCCTGGACCTGCAAAAAGGCTTTGTGGATTTACTGAAGGCCGTGCATGCCCTGGCGGATGGAACAAGAGAATTCAAGGTAGTGGTTGCCGGTGAAGGCCCGGACCGCATGGCGATTGAAACCATGATTCAGGATTACGGGTTGCAGTCCACGGTGATGCTGGTGGGGCAGCAGGCCAATATGCCCGGCGTGTATGCCGCTCTTGATATTTTTGTACTGCCTTCTCTCAATGACGGATTGCCGATGACAGTGCTGGAGGCGATGGCTTCGTCGACGCCTGTGATTGCAACGCGCGTGGGAGCAATTCCCAAAGTGATCCATGACGGCGAGAGCGGTTTGCTGGTGCAGCCCGGTGACAGCAGCGGTCTGCGCGATGCCATGGCACGGCTGCTGGACGATCCTGCTTTGTGCCGCCGCCTGGCGCAGCGCGCACAAGCCTGGGTGGGGCAGCATTACACCTCTGAGGCAATGGCTTTAAAGTATCGCCAGATGTATGACGATGTTCTGGACCCGCTGGGGGCCACCGCATCACTCCATTCAGTACAACTGGAGCGCTCCAAGATCGACGCGAGGCGGGTATGAGCCCAACCGATCAGGCCGTTGTTGCTTCCCGGAAGAATGATCCAGCCAACAATCCAATGAACACCTCGGCGGTCAGCGTCTCCATTATTATTCCTGCGCTCAATGAAGGAAAAATGATTGGGCGGTGTCTGGAGTCTTTGACGCTCATGGATTATCCGCGCGATGGATTTGAAGTGCTGCTGGTGGACAATGGCTCCAGGGACAATACCATCGCGATTGCTGAATCCTACAAGGACCGGCTGAACATCAGGATTATGCAGAAGACGGGCGTGCGCATTTCCGGTCTGCGAAATCTGGGAGCGCAGCAATCGCGCGGAGATATTCTGGCGTTTCTGGATGCAGACTGCCTCGCCCCCAGGGATTGGCTGAACCGCATCCGTGAGCTTGCTCCGGCGGACGGCGCGGGGGTATTGGGCGCGCACTACCTGCTGCCCGATGAATCAACCTGGATAGGCAGAACGTGGCATCGATATCAGGAGGCGCCGAAGTCGGGCGAGGTCTCCCATGTGCCCGCAGGCGATCTCATCATGCGCCGCAAAGATTTTCTTAAAATCGGCGGCTTTGATGAGTCCATTCAGACCAATGAAGATTACGAACTCTGCGAACGCGTGCGCAAAGCAGGCATGCCGGTGCGGGCCTTCCCGGCGATTGGGGTGGTCCACCTGGGCACAGCGCAGAGCCTGCGCGTTTTCTTTCGCAAGCAGGCTTGGCATGGGACGCACGTGGTGAAGGTATTTCTGCGCAACATGTTTGGCTCGCACAATCTCAAAGCAGTGCTGTTCGCCGTGTACACCCTGCTCTGCATTGTGGCAATGATTGCTGGTTTGGCGTGGGCTGCCGCCGGGAGCGGGCTATGGCTGCTGCCGCTGGCGGCCAGTATGATGCTGTTATTGCCGCCAATCGCACTTTCCATGCGACAGGTGCTGGCCAGCAGGAAGTGGTTTGATTTCTTCCCGCTGACCGCACTGTATCTTATCTATGGCGTTGCGCGCGCAAAGGCGCTGCTAACCATATCAAACTTCTTCTGATCGAATTTTCTTTCAATGCCTTGCAGGTTAGTGCGCTACCGCCCGCACGTTGGATGGCGGATTGGGCCGGTTGATCGGTGCACCGGAAAAGAACTCATATGCTCCCAAATCAAAAGCCGTGCCCTGCGGACGCAGCACTCCATCCTTATCAACGCCAACCGTTGGGCCTGGATTGGGCGCGAACGAATTGTTGGGCAGCACCGTCAATCCTATGTCCTTGGCCGGGCTGCTGGTGGTCAGGTGAAAATCTCCCAGAGTACGGTTGAAAAATACCGGGTCTCCTGTTTGGTTGTTGGTGGTCTGGGACGGCGCAGAGCCGACTCCGAACCACAGGTTCGTGTCTCCAGTGATCTGGGCCAGGCTGCCGTCAACATAAATTTCTCCCGGCAACTGGTAGGCAACGTTGTTGCGCAGACGCATCAGCAAAGTTGCTGGTCCGCCTCCCACGCCAAAGGCTCCGCGCGATCCGGTGGCATTGGAGGAGCTGTTGGCGGCGCAATCGGAGACGGTATTGTTAAACACGTCAACTGTGCCTGTGCCCGGCACTCCGTTGTTGGTGATTCCGGCCACATAGATACAAGAGAAGCTGCCGCCCAGCTGTAGAGGGTCCATGCGGCCTACGTTATAGATTACGTTGTTGTAGGCTTCCACGGTCCCTTTGGATGGGTCAACGGTGGCGAAGTTGATGCCGTTGCAGTTATCGCCATGAATCAGGTTGTCATGCACGTGCAGATCGAACTGATCGAACCCCGTGGTATCAGCCGAGCCGCAGCTTGGAGTGCAAAGCGGAGAAGAGTGGAACTGTAATGCGCGGCAGGTGAAATTGTCGTGTATGTGGTTCCACCCCACGTCAATATGGTTTGAGTCTGTGCTGAAATATACTGCGTGATAAAACTTGGAGGATGTTGGATTGATTCCGGCATTATGGACTTCATTGCCATAGAACCTGGTCTGGTTGCCTCCGCTCATTTCAAAGCAGCCCACCTGGTCATCCGCGCCAGGACACTGCATTTCATTCCCGATAATGCGCCATCCGGTGCCGCCAAGATCCATCGCCTGCGTGCCGCCGATGATGTGCAACTGCGAGATCACCCAATAATCTTCATTGGCGCCAATGTTGGGCGTGCGAATGCCATAGTGCAATCCGCCCGCAACGCCCACTGTGGCCGTGGCATTCGGATAGGCGATCAGCGCTTTGGGAGCCGTCGGGGTGCCGGAGTTGCTGGCGCCGTTGTTGTCCATGCTCAGGTAGGCCGTGAAATTATCCTGCGAAGTTTGCGAAACGCCGTCTTCAATGTAAGCCGTGTCTCCGGCTGCAAGTGTGTTCTTGGCATGCACAATCGTGTTCCAGGGTGCTGCAAAGGAGCCTACGTTGCCGTCATTGCCTGCGGTTGAAACAAAGAAGATGTTGCCGGCACGCACGGTAAAGGGCAGTCCATTGCTAGTGCCCACGCCCGAAACGTTTACGATAATGCTGCCGGTCTTTGCGTTGGGGCCAAGTTGGAAAATAATTTTACCGTCTGACCACAAGGGATAGCTGGCAACTGCGCCGCCGCCCACCGTCACGGTGGAAGCTCCCTGCGTGGAGCCAAAACTTTTGCCCCAGATGGTCACCCACACGCCGTTGTTGTTCTGTCCGCCTGAATTCGGGCCGCTCTCCAGATCAGAAAAAAAGATACGCGGCGGGGCGGTCTGCGCACTCAGCATGACTGTAGTCAAAAGTACTGTAGTCAAAAGCAAAGAGAGGACCGAAACGATATTCAATAACTTACGCATTAGAACTCCGAATCTTAATTTTTGGGGGGAGCCAGCGCACATGGCACTGTGGTGTTTACGGCGTCGGAATTGTCACTGCTACTTCCGATGACGCCACGCTCTCCACGCCTGAGGTATTCACGGCTGTGACAACATAGAAATATTGCTTACCTGAAAGAGGAGTGGTGTCAGTAAAGAGCAGCGCGGTTGCTGCAAGCCCCTGCGAGATCCTGCTGTACGGGCCTCCGCTGGTAGTACTGCGATAGACGTTGTAACCCTGCAAGCTGGCGGATGCGCTTGCGACCCAGGTAACATCCACCGAATGCGCGAGCGGTGCAAGCCCGCTGCCGGAAACCGGAACCGAGATCAGGGTTGCGCCATTGCTCATCAACGCCAGGTTGGCATTCACCGTGCCCGTTGCATTGGGCGTAAACACCACAGGGACGTTGACGCTCTGGTTCGCGTTCAGGGTAATGGGCGTCGTAATGCCGATCGTGAATTCGCTGCCCGTAATGGAATCCTGCGTGATCGTTACTGTGCCTGACCCGGTATTTGTAATCTTCACCGTCTGCGTGGTCGTCGTGTTCAGGACCTGCGAGCCGAAGCCAAGATTGCTGGGCGTGGCCGTAAGGCTGGCTGATCCGGTAACGGGCGTAGGCGTTGGGCCGGGCATGTTGCTTGTTTTTCCACCGCCGGCGCAGCCGATCGCGTTCATCAGCGCAATTGCAAGCAGGAGAAAACAGCTCATCTGCCCGGTTGTGATTTTTTTCTTAAGCAATGTGAACTCCTAAAAAATCGTGGTAATCAGGTCTTGGTGCTGATTCGAATTCCCGAATTGCCTATGATCACTTCATCACTTCTGACATTTACGTCTCAAGAGATAAGTGAACGCAGGCCTATCGTTCGACCATGCACTTCAACATGCATGGTCCACTGACTTTCAGCGCACGCGCGCACAACGCACGAACGGGCACTGTACTCAAATTGCATTGGCCAGTGAAAAAAACCACGGTCCCAAAAGGAGTGAATCGTTTGCAGTTACTTAGTTGAAACTAGCAACTGCAACCAGATGGCCAGAGTTGCTCCGGCATATAAGTGCTGGATTTTGTTTGTGAGGAAAATTTGAAGAGAAATCGAAGATGTAAATTCTTCTGCCAGAGCAGATTTGAAGTGTAATTTCGAGATCAGCGCTTTACCTGAGGCGATAATTGCGCAGTGTGCAATCTTGTGCACACTGCACGGTCTTCAAGAATTTTGTTTTTATGCCGTGCGCGTCATTTCCAGGCGAAAGACGCTTTGTCCGAAATAAGCAAGAGTTTCCGGCAACCGCCTGATTCCCGCATAGCGAAGAAGTTTACCGCTCATCCAATGAATACTGGCCGCGCCAAAACCGCAATCACTCAACAGCTCCGCCCAGAATTCCGGCTGCTGATGTTTGAACCATTCAATATTGGGCGACATTGGATTGCGCAGACCCAGATCGCCGAAGAAATTGCGTCTGGCTGCGTCCATGATGATGAGTTTGCCGCCGGGTTTCATCATTCCGGCAATGTGGCGGAAGATTTTCCGGTACTCATCGGCGGCGGCTTTGGAGTTTTTCAGTTCGATGCAGCATTTTTCATTCAGATGATTGATAGACGCCACGGAGAGTACAACGTCAAAATAATTGGCGGGACCGGTAAACGCCTGGACCGTCTGCGGAAGAATTCTGGCCTGTGGCAAGTCGAGTTCCTGGGCCATGGAGCGGAAAGCGCGATGGCATTCACTGGAGTCATAGCAGCCTTCCGCCATGGGTTCCAACCCCACCGTGTCGCAAGCGCCATGGATGGCCGCCCATAGACACAATATGCCCTTGCCGCAGCCTATTTCCATCATCGTCTTATTGCTGAAATCAATGCCGCGAAAGAGCTGGCCGGCGAAGCGGGGGAAGTCAAAGCCATGGTTCCACAATCTCATCTTCCGGCCCATCTGGCGGATGCGCTCCGCCGGCGGCATGATCTGCTCTTTTGGAAAAGCCTCATAAGTAGTCGACATTGCGTTTTTTACTCCGGAGAAAGTTTGTGCGTTGGCCGGCGCGTTTCTGCCACGCTGAGGCGGGACAGCAAAGGCGGAGGCAATTTGGTCTTGAGCCAGTGTTTCATTTTTATCTTCTGATCGCGCAGAGCGAGAAAAGCGCGACCGCGCCATGAAGGCCCTGCCATATGCAAATCGATATAGCTTGCTTCACGCGCCCCGAATTTTTGTTTATAGGAGTCAGCGCCGCCAAGAAAATCGTAGCAAGTGGCGCCTGTGCGGATTATTTCCTGGAGCACGTGCGCGCGCAGAGCGTATCCAATTTTTTCTGCGGCATATTTGGGATCGAAACCTTCCTGCAAGAGGTAAACGCTCTGTCTATACCGAAAACAAAATTGCGCGGCCACCGTTTCACCGTTGAGCATCAGGCTCCAGAACTCCAGCCAGCCGCGGTTAAGCAAAGCCCGGGCCATCAAGCCATAGAACTTACGGCGATCCGCGTTCGCAAACGCTCCTGACTCACCCTGGCCGGTCCAGCGCATTTGATGAAGAGCGAAAAGCGTTTGTAACTGTGCGTCAAGATCAGCGGCATTCTGGCAGCGAATCATCTCAACGCGGTAACGCGAAGCAAGACGTTTGGGATAGCGGGTGAGCAAAGGACGAAAAGCTGGTTGCAGCATTTGCAGATAGTCGTCCCAGGTCTTCGGCAGGTCGACAATGAAGTTTGGCGCCTTTTCCGATGCAACATGCCAGCCAGCCGCTTGTGCGATGCGAGAGAGCCAGGCTGCGGACTGGGATTGCTGCTGCAACAACTCCAGCGAACAGACGTCCCAGTTTTTGTCTTGTGCCAGCCAATCAAAAAAGGCCTGGGCGCAATGTTGTTCAAAGCCGGGCGCGGTGATGAAATCGAGCGCATCAGAATCGCCGGAACCTGCGCCAACCAGCCGTAACGTTGTTAAATCCACACCAAAGAAGCGGCGGGTTTCCATGTAAAGCGGAAGCACGCCCACGGTGTTTGCAGACTCGTCCAGGAAGACAATGGCTCGCAGCTGCCGGCTAGCGGCAAAGGCCTGCCACCAGGTAGAAAGCCATTCTGGAGTTTGAAAGATAGAGACAGCATGACTTGCCTGGAGTAAACTGTTCCATTCTGGAACTAGCTGTTCCAGCTCATGCCATTGACTACATACCCGCATGGATAGACGGGTTTTTTTGTCTGGCTTAGCAAAGGCTACTGCGGTATGGGTCGTTATGGCAGACATGCGGATTCTGGAGTGAGAATTTGCAAGTCTATAGCCATGGGAATAAATAAATAATTTTGAAAGATTGTTACGAAACAAGGGTTTAGAGCACTACCTAATAAGAACCAATTGGTATGGAAGCCAAGAGGGTGCAATGTTTTGCATGTTTTCGGCAAGAAAGTAAGGGGAATGTAAAAAATTTCCTTTGCTTTTAAGCAAATTTTAACTTGCATTAGTTTGCATATCGTACTATGGTACATTGTACTAAAGTACAGTGTTTTAAGTTGGAAGTGGCCCAAGTGGACGACTCGCTAAAGTTTCTCAACAACCCCCCTAAGGTTAGAGCGATTACCTGTCTGCATAGTTGAGATTCTGGCAAGCGGATCGAAGAAAGAAACGGAACAGGAAGCGAACTTTACTTTGACATCTGTCATCAGAGTTCTTGGCTGGTGACAAGCGGCAATTTGGAAGCTGCCGCCATCTTCCAAAGTCGAGCATGCTCTTCCCGCATACTTGTCAAACCGTTTCATCCCGCACAGGCTAACTGTTGTTCCTTGTATGTACGAATGGCTGTTTTTTTGGGGTTTCTATTTCTGCGGTGAAGACTAAAGCCAACATCATGCAACTTAGGTGACATTCATCACAAATTGCTCCAGGAGAGTTGGAGCATAATGAAACCCTAAGAAGCGTAGCGGATTAGCATGCTATGAATCAGGAACAAAAAAAATCTATTGATGCTGGGTGCCCGCTGTGTCATGGTTCCTTGCTGGCTCAGGAGCACGTATGCCTGCCCCAGGACAAGAGCATTCCTGAAGTTGTTCCTCCGGAGCGGCGTCTGCGCCAGTCGTTGCGCAGTGGACACGGAGAAGTTGAAGCCTCTGCGTTTCCGGTGATTTCCGCTGCGCATGAGTTCAAGACCCCGCTAGTAGTGATGCTGGGCTATACCGATTTACTGCTCAACGGACATCTGGGGTCCTTGAATGAAAGACAGAAAGAGGTCCTGGGTGAAATGCAGGAAGGCGCGCAGCGCCTGCAAAAGCTGATTCAGGACCTGCTTTTGTTGCAAGAGCTCAAAGCCGGCTATGGCGAAGTGGAAAACGTGGAAGTTTCCTGCGTGAATGATCATGTTGGAGAGATCTTTAATTACTGGGCGCCTACCGCCCGGCAGAAGCAGATCAGGTACGTATTCCATGGGACTGAGGGGCGCGCCCGCGTACGGGTGGACCATTTGAAGTTGCAGCATATTGTTTCCAGCTTGATTGAAAACGCCCTTAAATACACTTCAGCTCATGGAATGGTCCGGGTCAGGGCAACTTCATGCTTCTGGGAGCGAAGGAAAAAGCAAAGCGAATTCCTTTTTAATTTAGAGCGTAAAGTGGACCGCAAGATTGAAAATGCCGTCCGCATCGATGTGAGCGATACCGGCCCCGGAATCGCGGCCGAAAACCACGACCATATTTTTGACGATTTTGTTCAACTGCCGGGGGGATCTGCCCGCGGTACCGGGTTAGGACTGGCCATAGCCCGGCGACTGGTGGAAACTCACGGTGGCGTTATATGGGTAGAGAGTGAATTAGGAAAGGGAAGTAAGTTTTCCTTATTGTTACCACAAGCCCGGTAGGAGAAGATAAAAGTGACAAGCGCGCCAAATATATTGCTGGTTGACGACGAACCAAGCGTACTTCGTTATACCAAAACCCTGCTCGAAATTGAGAATTACAATGTCGAGACTGCTGCCAGCGGCGAAGAAGCGCTGCGGCGAATGAATCATGGACCGGCGCCTAACCTGATTGTCCTTGATCTGGTGATGCCCGGCATGGATGGATTACAAACGCTCGAAAGCTGCAAGAAAATGCGTCCGGAACAAAAAGTGGTGATGATCTCCTGCGTGAATGACACCAATAAAGTAGTGCAGGCCATCAAGATGGGCGCGTCGGATTACATTACCAAGCCGTTCCTGCCGCCGCAGTTGCAGGGCGCGGTCAGGCGGGCATTAACGCCGGCCCAGCCGTTGGCCACACAGGCCACAGCCTACTCGGTAAAAACGTCTGAGTCGGTGGACGATCTGGATGATGACTTGTTCTTTCTGGCTGCCAGTCCTGCCATGAAGCAGATTCGTGCCCAGGTGGCATTGATTGCCAAGGTGGATGTCCCAGTGCTTCTGTTGGGCGAAAGCGGCGTGGGCAAAGAAATTCTGGCCCGGCTCATCCACAAAATGTCGATTCGCGCCCATCGTCCCATGGTGAAAGTGAATTGCGCGGCATTGCCGGCTGATCTGCTGGAAAGCGAGCTCTTCGGCTTTGAAGCGGGCGCATTTACCGGGGCCAACAAATCCAAGCCGGGTAAATTTGAGATGGCGCAAAAAGGCACCATTCTGTTGGATGAGATTGGTGAGATGAGCGCCGCACTGCAGGCCAAGCTGCTCCACGTATTACAGGATGGCACGTTCTCCCGCCTGGGTGGACGGTCCAATCTTACGGCGGACGCCAGGGTGTTGGCGGCCACGAACATTGACGTGCAAAAGGCCATCACCGACCGCACACTGCGCGAAGACCTGTATTACCGTTTGAATGCATTCACCATGACCGTGCCTCCGCTGCGGGAACGCCGCGAAGAAATCCCATTGTTGCTGCGGCACTTCATGAACAATATGAGCCGTAAATTCGGCAAGAACCCTTTGCCGATTTCCGACCGTCTGTTGCAGGAATGTCTCCGTCACTCGTGGCCCGGTAATCTGCGCGAGTTGGGTAACCTGGTGAAACGTTATCTGGTGCTGGAAGCCGAAGACGTCATCATTGATGAATTACAGGCCAGGGGCAGCGAAGGCAACGGGGACACCAGCGCCGGTTCAGCTTCAGCGCGCGGCGGCCTCAAAGCGCTGGTGCGGAGCCTGAAAGATGATGCGGAAGCCAAAGAAATCCAGCGTGCGCTGGAAGACTCAAACTGGAACCGTAAAGTGGCGGCAGCGCAGTTGAACATCAGCTACAAGGCCCTTTTGTATAAAATCAAACAACATGGCCTGTCGCCCGCGGGGAGCCGCGAGTTCGGCCTGCGCGCAAACATGAACTGAAAAACCATGCAGTCGCCGGAAATTCCGGCAGGAAACCAGAAGAGGTTGTGGGATGCCAAAGTATCTTGTCACCGGCGTTGCCGGGTTTATTGGATCGTCAATTGCCCATGAACTGGCGGCGCGCGGCGAAACAGTCCGCGGACTGGATGATTTTTCTACCGGAAAGCGTGAGAACATTGCCGGACTGGGCAATAAGCTGGAGTTTCACGAGACCAGTCTTCTGGATAAAACAGGGTTGGCGGCCGCTTGTGCGGGAATCGACTACATTATTCACCAGGCGGCCCTGCCCTCCGTGCCTAAGTCAGTAGCTGAACCTGAGCTGACGCATGCGGTCAATGTAAACGGCACGCTCAATCTGCTGCTGGCTGCGCGTGACGCCGGAGTCAAGCGCGTAGTCTATGCGGCCTCGTCCTCAGCCTACGGTGAAAGCGAAACGCTGCCCAAGCGTGAAGATATGTTGCCGCGTCCTATTTCTCCGTATGCGGTGCAAAAGCTCACGGGCGAATATTATATGCAGACCTTCTCCACCGTTTACGGCCTGGAAACGGTGTGCCTGCGTTATTTCAACATCTTTGGGCCGCGCCAGGACGCCAACTCGCAATATTCCGCAGTGCTGGCCAAGTTCATTACGCAAATGCAAAGCAACCAGCCGCCCACTATCTTTGGTGATGGCGAACAAAGCCGGGACTTTACGTTTGTGGCGAATGCCGTACAGGCCAATCTGAAAGCTTGTCTTGCGCCGGCGGAAGCTGTCTCAGGAAAAGTCTTCAACATTGCTACCGGAGTGCGATTCAGCTTGAACCAGACCTTCGCGATGCTGCAGAAAATCATCGGCTATACCGGCCCTGCCCGGTACGCTCAACCTCGCTCCGGTGATATCAAGCATTCCCTCGCCGATATCTCTTTGGCCAAGAAATATCTGGGCTACTCTCCAGAAGTAGGCTTTGAGGAAGGCTTGCGGCGCACCGTGGAATGGTACAAAGCAACATCCGCCGTATCCCAGGACATGACGCTAACCACCAGTCGCTGATTGCAAACGGAAGCCGCTGAGAGGCGAACCATTTTCACCCTGATGCCAGCGCAGATCAGAGACGGTATCAGGTGCGAACCAACGCGAAATGCGCGAATCGATAGACATTCCAGGCCAAAAACTTTTCGCAAAAGCATTTTTTCTCCGTGCTTCCCACGAAGAATGTCTATGCAAAATTGCTTTGGCCGGGTTAGGCAGCCAGGGTAAAGATCCAGCAGCAGGTTTTCGATCACGGTGATGTTGGCGATCACCCCGTTGACGGCGATCTCCTGTTCTCGCACTCATTACTCACTGTCTGCGGCCGTGTGCTGTGCCTGGTTATAAGCGATTTTTGTTCGCGGTTGGCGGGAAGCCCTATTGATGTTCCTGTACCGGAAAAAGCGCGGACTTCCTCGTTGCTTCCAGTAGCTGGATGCATACGATGAAACCTTCACTCCCGAATTCAAGGCGCTGAGGAAGCTCTGCTCTCTGGGATTTACAACAATGCCCACATGACCCGGCCAAACCACTAAATCTCCCATCTTTGGGTGGAACACGCGGAGAAATCCTGGTTGTCCTGCATAGAGAGTCCGCGATGGAGCATAGGCATAATCAAGACCTGCCTGCTCATAGATGTACTGAACGAAGTGGGAGCAGTCCAGTTCGGTTTCCTGAATCTCTGTTCCCAGACGGACCAGCAGATGAGCAAGATCAATGTGGGGTGATGGTGAGCGCGTGTGGCCTTGAGAATGTTGGGCGAGCACAATCGGAGGGCCAATTTGTTCCTGAGCATCCGCCGGTTGACCTGCGCTGCACAGCAGAAAACCCAGGCATCCAGCAATGATGGCTCTTACAACATTCGCATGATTACCAGCACCAGAGTCCTTGCGCACCAATATTTCGATGCCGTTTCTCTGATCACGAGAGCTGGAAATGACCAGTAAACATGCGGGTTGATGCGATGCCGCAACTGTGCCTGAGGATGGCTATTGTAATTTTTAAACTGCACAAATCTTGAGCGAAGCAAGCCGAAAGATCTGAGGACTTATTTTTCCAGCAATATCTATTGCTGGGCCACGACGATTTTGGCCGTTGTAATGGCTTGTCCCACATGCCGCTGCGTATGGTCGGCAACGTGGACGAGCAATCCGCCTACGGACGTGGGCAACTCCTTTTTGCCGACTTTACGTTCTTCTTCCAGATGCTCCGGCAAAAATGAGCGGACGCGCTTGCTGCTTTTGGCCAGCGCCACGGCCAGCTCTGCCATGAGTTCATTGCGGGTGGCGCCGGGCTCCAGTTCGCCTTTCATGGCGGCGATCTGCTCCGCAGAGAGCTGCCGCCCTTCCGCGTAGGTCAATAACCGGTCCATGCTGCGCGCAATGTGCCGCAGATGAAACGCTACTGGGGCAATGCCGCCGGGCCGGCGGTTGAGTTCCTCATCGCTGAGTCCATCACACCAGCGTTCCAGGTCTTCCTTTGCCAGCTCCAGCGCATGCAACACTGCTCTTTGTACAGACGGCACATCGGTCAGGGTGCCACGCAGCCACGGCTCAGGTAAAGCGCTCTTGTGCATTCGATTCGGTCTCCGTCATTACTACGGTACAACAAAAGACGGTGCAGTCATGCCGGGGAATTTTGTGGCAGCAATCACATTCCATTTTCTGATGTTTTCCAGGCCCCTATGTCCATCCTGGCCCCGCATTCGCCTGATTGCCCTCTTCCACAAATTCTTGCATTGGGCGAGATATTTCATGCGAACGGTACATAGTAGGGAAGGGAAGTTCTGGATCGTTCTTACCGTTCAGTCGTCATATTTCCCGACCGGTGTGATTCTAAGTATTTTTTTATAAAGGACATTGGTTTACTGAAGTAATGTATGGTTGAGGTGTAGATGCCCGACCCTTCCAGAAGCCCTCTTCCTGAGAGGCTGACTACCCTTATCGCAGAATTGCGCAGCATGGAAGTGGCCCTCAAATCCGGCCCCAGTCCGGATGTTCTATCGCTTCAGGAATTTCGTCAGGCGCTCGATAGCATCCGTCTTACGGCCTGGACGGTCAGCGAACTTTTGAACGTGGTTGAGATACAAAAAGATTCGGAGAAGGTGCTCTCTTTTCTGGCTGCGGAAAGATTGCGCCGCTCCACACAGTTGCTGGAAGACTTGCGTGTGGATCTGGAGGAACAAAGCATCAGCAAACATACCCAGGGTATTACACGGCTGTTCCAGGCAGTGAGGATGCTCCATGAGCAACTGGTTGAAGTTCTAAAGAGCCGCCGAGTCGGCGATTAAAATCTTGTAAACTATTCAAAAACAACATCTTATATCTGTTTTTCGAATAGAGCGAACTCCTTTCTTGAAATGAACTAAATAATTAGTTACCATTTCCCCAGATACCCGTCTAATTAACAGAAGCGAAAAATACTCAGAGAATGTGAGGGCCTACAGACCTTGCCGCCGAAAAAGTCGCCTACGCTGACTGAAGCTGAATTACGCCTGATGGAAGTGCTCTGGCAAAAAGGGCAGGCGACTGTGCATCAGGTGCTGGAGGCGCTGCCGCCAGAATTTTCGTTGGCTTACAACTCTGTTCTGACCACCATTCGTATCCTGGAAAAAAAAGGTTATGTGCAGCACCTGAAAGAAGGGCGCGCACACATTTATATGCCGCTCATCGGCAAGCAGGATGCCACGCGCTTTGAAATCAGGAACCTGGTGGGCAGGTTTTTCAAGAATTCGCATGAGCTGCTGGTGCTCAATATTCTGGAAGATGAAAGCATCAGTGGTGATGAACTAAAGCGGCTGGGCCAGGTTTTGCAGCAGGGAAAGGAGAAGCCATGAGTATCTCCATGGATTTCCACTTTCTTGCCGCCACGGCTGCCGGATGGATGATCTACGGCGCAGTTGCAGGGACACTGCTGGCATTGGCGGTTTGGCTTGTTCTCCGGTTGTTTCCCCGGACAGACTCCCGCACCAGTTTTGCGGTCTGGTTTTCAACCTTGCTGGCAACCGCCTTGTTGCCGTGGCTTGGCTTGTTCTCAAAATCGTTTTCTCATCCCGCAGTTGCGGAACAAATAACCGGCCCCGCCCCGGCGGTCATAACCGTTTCAACCTTCTGGGCGCTGGTGATTTTTCTGGCCTGGGCGGGCATCGCGCTCGCAGGTCTGGGCCGTGTGCTCTGGGCCACGCTGCAGGTCCGCAGATTATATGCGTCCAGCGTGGAAGCCGGTCTGGAAACGCTTCCCACTGAGTTGATTCCGCTGATTGCTGAATGCAGGAAGGTACGCTCCTTGTCGGTGCGGGTTTCCAGCGAGGTTGAAGTTCCCACGGCCATTGGGTTCTTCAAGCCGGCCATCATCCTGCCTGCATGGCTATTGGAAAGCACGCCCGCAGACGAGTTGCGATACATCCTGCTGCATGAGTTTGCCCATCTGCGGCGTCGCGATGACTGGACCAACCTGGCGCAGAAAATTGTTCAGGCCTTGTTCTTTTTTCTTCCTTCCGTCTGGTGGATTGAGCGGCGACTGACGCTGGACCGCGAAATGGCCTGTGACGACGCCGTTCTGGCGCACGCAGAATGCGCGCGCGGATATGCCGAATGTCTGGCCCACATCGCGGAAAAAAGTTTTATGCGGCGGCAAATGGCCTTGGTGCAGGCCGCGGTGACGCGGATGCGTCAACTTACGCTGCGGGTAGCGCGGATATTGGATCCTGACCGTGCACGGGCTGCTTCCATCTCTCTGTGGAAGCCTGCGGTCCCGGCAGTGGCCGTGCTGGCAGTGATGTGCGCAGTGGCGACCTCAAGCGCGCCGACTCTGGTCAGGTTTACGGACCGCGGACCAGTTGAAGAATCAGGGTCGCGGTCTACTGCCAGAGCAAATGTGCCAGTTGTGGCGCAGGCAGTGACTTTAAGCACCGTGAGGGCAAACCCATCCTTGAATTCAGTCCAAGTGAATGACGTTCATGCCTGGAATGCCGGCCTGAAATTGGCGCAGACCGCTGGTGGGCCCAGGGCGGACAAACGCATGGCGCACTTCGGCAGGAGCGGCCATGCAGTGAATACGGAACTGGCCGGCAAAATGCATCAGGGAGGCTTGGTGGCTGCAAAGGCCAGACATGTCGACCAGCAGGAGAGTGTGCCGTCTGGACTGCAACCCACCGAGCCATCTCTTGCGCTCAATGCGGTAAAGTACGTTACAGTCCGGCAGGAATTTCTGGTTGTGGTCACACAGCGCTTGACGCCATCAGGCCAGGAAAGCTGGCAGATGAACGTATGGCAGCTCGTTGTGCATGAGCCGGCGACACACCAAAAACCAATTCCACGTAAGACGTAAATATTCAGGTCCGGAAATCTAAAAGGAAAGCTTCGGCCTGAAAAAACTAAATAACTAGTTATAAATAAAGCAATCAAACATACGGAGAAAAAGCAGCAATGAAAAACCTGATACAGCAATGGAAGCCTTTCCTGAAAGGCCGGGTGTTGGCGGCAGCATTAGTGCTGGCGCTGGCGGCGACTTTTGGGACATATGAAGTCATCAAACCCGCCGCAGCCAGCGCCAACGTTGCGCCAGCGGCGGCTGCATTGGACGATAACAGCGTCAGCGCTCTTACAGCGCTCGATCATGCCATGGAGACACTGGCGGCGCACGTTACACCCGCAGTGGTGAACGTGACCGTTACGTCGCGCGCCCGGCAGCAACAAATTTCGGGCCGCGACCAGGAAGATATGCAGCGCTTCTTTGGACAGTTCTTTGGTCCACAGGGGCCGCAGGCCCGCCCCAGCCAGCGCTTTGAGCATGGACTAGGCAGCGGCATCATTATTTCTCCTGACGGATACATTGTGACCAACAATCACGTGATTGACGGCGCTACCGATATCCGCGTAACCATGAATGACCGCCGCGTTCTTCCGGCCAAGCTGATTGGCGCTGATCCGCTAACGGATCTCGCCGTCATCAAGATCAGCGGCAGCGGTTTCCCCAGCCTTCCCTGGGGCGATTCCACGGCGCTCAAGCCCGGACAGACCGTGCTGGCCTTCGGCAATCCGTTTAATTTCCGTTTCACCGTGACGCGCGGTATTGTGAGCGCGTTGAACCGTCCGAATCCATACACAGATGACGCGCGCAAACCCGGCCAGTTCATACAGACGGACGCGGCCATCAATCCCGGAAACTCCGGCGGCCCGCTGGTCAATTCGCATGGCGAAGTCATCGGCATCAACACGTTTCTGATCTCGCCTTCGGGCAGCTTTGCCGGCATGGGCTTTGCGATTCCTACGCAGATCGCGCGCCCGGTCGTTGACACGCTGCTCAAGGACGGCAAAATTGAGCACGCGCGCATGGGCGTCGGCATCAATGACGTAACTCCTGAAAATGCGGCCTTCTTCCATCTGGACAACGCCACCGGAGCGCTGGTCAGCCAGGTTGAAGCCGGTTCACCGGCAGCAAAAGCCGGACTTAAAGTTGGCGACGTCATCACCGAACTCAACGGCAAGAAGATGGAAAACTCCGGCCAGCTTCAAGCGGCGATCAGCACGCACCGCCCTGGTGACAAGGTGAGCCTGGGAGTCTTCCGCGACGGTAAAACCGTGAGTCTTCCTATCACGCTGGAAGCCCTGAACAAGAAGTCCGATGAGGCCAGCGCCGGCTCCGGCACGGAGCACGGAAAAGCCCGCTGGGGTGTGGGACTCGAGAACCTTACACCCGATCTGCGTGAGCAACTGCAATTGCCTGAGAATGTGAAGGGAGTTGTGGTGATGAACGTGGTGCCGGGTAGTCCGGCGGACAATGCCGGCATCTCACGCGGTGACGTGATTGTGGAAGTCAACCGTCACGCAGTGCAGACCGCAGATGACGTGAAACGGGAACTGGGCAACGTGCCGCAAGATAAAGATGCCATGGTGCTCATCTGGTCCAATGGCGGCAGCTCATTCCGTGTAATGCACGCCGCGGAGCCGGGCTCGGACCAGAACGGCGACTAACTGCTTCCTAAACAAAAAGCGCACCCTGGAAGATGGGTGCGCTTTTGTTCTGCGTGAGAGTACCTTGTTTACCAGCCAGCCTGGGCTCTGGCTCTGCAGTACTCTCCAATGTAGAAAGTTACAGGTCGCATCGAGGCAGGAAAAGGCGTTTCTACGAGCCTTCCCTTATTTGCTACTCAGAAACAGGTCTTCTGAATTTTTTGCACTCGGGTTAAGGTGGCTGTTTCACCTCACTACGGAATGCTTGCCACCAGTGGTTGCTCAAGGAATCTGCCACCTAGCTCTTAGTTGGGGCTTATACCCCGAGTTGGACAGATGACTATTTATTACCAAATAAGAATTTCGGCTTTTGTTGGTTGACCCGGATGTTTTCTGCGTTTGATGAAGCTATCGATGAAATGCTTGCACAAGGGAAGGCTAGCCCACTCTATTGGAATTTCCATCAGTTCTGAATTTCTCGCAAAAACATTCCAGGCTTCACGGAATAGAAGGTTTTCATAGTTAAGGATACGGAATTCCAGTGTGTTACGAAGCTGTTGTGGATTCACGTGCAAGCCACGAACGCCACTAACAATTGCAACTGCATGTCGGCATGCGACAACGGTCGGGTGCGCGACCACACTGAGATCACCATACTCGCGACCGAATCCAGTGCCTTTTTGTGCTTGCATGAAAGTGTTCAGTTTGCCTTTGTCAGATTTCCAACTTGCCTCTTTACCACTAAACCAATTTGCTATCTTCGTTTGCGTCTGTGAGTCCAAGAATCGGAATTCAGTTTGCAATTGGCACGCTTCTAAAAAAGCACGTTCTACCGCACCGCACCCGTTAAATTCAACAGACAATTGTAAAAACAGCCGCAACGATTTAAGCAAAGATGTACATTGCAACCCAAGTAGAAGAATTGCAGATAAAGGCGTTTCGTCAGTCAAGTGATTGCAACGAGTCGAACCAAGACGTAGGAATTCTGTTTC
>DAHUXF010000139.1 GCA_027307295.1 Acidobacteriaceae bacterium | reverse complement strand
AGCCAAGGCGGGGACTCTGATCCGGTTCACGATTGAAGATGTGCAGCACTTGCAGGAGCAGATTCCGGTGGTCCGGCATATTACGCCGGAAGCGTCATTTTCCACCAACATTCAGCATGAAAACCGTACGCAGCAATTTGAAGTCGGCGGATTTACGCCTGCAATTGTGCCCGTGCGCGCGCTCAAACTGGAAAGTGGCCGTTTTTATGGCGATGGCGACGAGCAGCAGCGGTCGCGCGTGGTGGTGCTGGGATCGGATGCCAAGGACAAATTGTTCTCCGGTCAGCCGGCACTGGGCGAAAGCGTGCGAATCAACGGCATCACCTTTGAGGTGATAGGCGTGCTCGCGCCCAAGATGCAGGAAGGCGACGACAATATCAATAAAGTCGCATACATTCCATTCAGCACCATGAGCGATATTCGCGATACCCGCTATCTTGATGGCATATGGCTGGACTATGAAGGCCTGGAATATGACAAGGTGGAAGGCAACATCCGCAGTGTGCTGGGCAGCGTGCATGGCTTTAACGCCAAGGACCCGCGCGCGGTGTTTGTCTGGAACACCATGAAGAACCTGAACAACTGGCAGATCATTACCATGGCGCTGCAGATTTTGCTGACGCTTATCGGCACGCTGACGCTCGGCATCGGCGGCGTAGGCCTGATGAATATCATGCTGGTGTCCGTGACGCAGCGTACGCGCGAGATTGGCGTGGAAAAAGCCCTGGGTGCGCGGCGGCGCGATATCCTCACGCAGTTTCTTGCCGAGGCCATGGCCATTACCTTTGCCGGAGGCATACTCGGCGTCATCGTGGCTTACCTTATTTCGTGGATTATCGGAAGCATTCCGTTGTACAGCGTCATAGCAAAGAATGCCGATGCCGCGGACATTCGTCTCGCCATTGCGCCCATGCATCTGCTGGTGTCAACGGGCATCCTGGTGGTGGTGGGGCTGATCAGCGGCATGCTGCCCGCCATTAAGGCTTCTCGCCTGGACCCGATCGAAGCCCTGCGCTACGAGTAAAGATTAAAGGTTATCTTTGGCTTTACCCGCGTTGCACTCCAGCATGCAATTTCAGTCGGCTACTTTGCGGGCCTTGCCTTCCAGCATGGGCTTCCAGTGCGCGCCGCCATCGTCAGACGAAACGATCTTGAAGACTTCAGTCTTGGCGTCAGTAAATTCATTGGTATTGTGGATCTGTGTGGTCTTTCCATTGGACTCATAACTGAAATCGTAGGTCCAGATGTTGCCCTTGATGTCCACTGTGCCGGTGGTTGGTTTGCTCCCCGGATTGGAGAAAGTGGAATAACTGTATGTGCTGTCTTTGCTGTTGTAGGAGTAAATGGTGAGCTGGCGGGTTTGATTGCCTGCCATGGTCACAATTTGCTCGCAGACCAGGAACGCGCCCTGCGGCGACCAGCGGCATTCCAGGCTGGAGGCAGCTTTTTCACCGCCTGCAAACGTCGCTTCTGACTGCCACTTGCCCAGGAATGCTCCCAGCTTTTTAGCAGGATCATCTGTCTGGACCGCGCCGGAATGAGTGAAGAGAGCTGTAATGAGTACCGCAGTCAGGATTCGTTCAAGGCGCATGGTTTTCTCCAAATCAGTTTGTGCAGCCGGAGCAACACACCATTTTACTGCGCAAACTACCTTGCCGATTTTCCAGGCCAGTTTTGCTGGTAAGCCCGCCGAATGGTCTGTGAGTAAAGCAATGTGCGCTCCCTGAACCCAAGCCGGCGATAGATGGCAATGGCCCGGTCATTGTTCGTGCGCACGGTCAGAAAAGGGCGTTCTCCCCGGTCCCGGATACGTTGCACCAGCGCGTGGACCAGGGCGGTTGCGTAGCCTCGTCCTTCATGGCCGGGCAGCGTTGCCACGGTGGTGATTTCACGGAAGCCGCCGATATGCAGCCGCAGCCCGCCCATGGCCACCAGTTTTCCGTTATCACGAATGCCCAGAAATGTCCCTAATTTCTGGATGCGCGGACACAGGCCTCGCCCCGGACGCGTGGCCGCATAGAGTTCGCTCATTTCGGGAACGTCTGCCGGGGTGAGTTCCACAATCGTGTGTGCGGCCTCTCTCCCTGATAGAGCTGCTTCTGTTTCCTGAACCATCTGGTGCAGCTCAACCGCGCGCATTATTTCCCAGCCCGCAGGCATTTTGGGCGCAGTGGAAAAGTAGAGCGTGACCGAGTCTTTCTGAATGAGCTGGGCCAGCGACTCAAAGGCCATGGCAGTATTGGCGGCCAGCGCTCCCAGAAGTGTCATCTCCGGAGGGAAGCGGCGGGCCAGAGCAGAGCTGTGCGCCAGCGTGGCCTGCTTGGTGGTGAGTGCGGTCCAGACCGGCGTATCGAGAGGGTGCATGCCGCTAGAAGTGTATCGCAGCCGCGTGCTTCGCTGTTCCGGCTTACGCCATGGCTTGAGTCAAGACGGCGTGGGGCGGTGCCATTCCGCCGTCGTTGTGAGTTGCTCCGGCCGTGATCTCTCTGCCAAAAGATAAATTCCACCTCAACTCTGCATCATTTACAGGTAACTACCGGCAAATGAGCTTGATGCAGTTACTGGAACCGTGCATCCTACTAACAAGATATATTCTTCGGGACCCCTATGCATAGGAACTTACGTGTAAAAGCCGTCACCATCTTGTTTCTTTCATTCGCCCTTGCTGGTTCGGGCGGAGCCGCAGAGCTGCGGCAGGCAACCGCGGCAGCATTTGACCGCTATGTTGCCGCCACGGAAGCCAGGTTTGCCAGCGAATTGCGTCCCGGAGGAACGTTTCTCTATATTGACGCCATACCTGCCGGCGCCCGCCAGGGAGCCTATGAGCAGCTTAGGCAGGGCGAAATTCTGATCGAGAAACTTGAGACCCTGGCTCCGGGCGTGAGCGCTGATATTCCGGGCGGTATTGTCCACCACTGGGTGGGGCTGATTTTCCTTCCGGGCGCTACCCTGGAGACAACGTTGCCGGTGGTCAGGGACTATGACCGTCGCTCCGAGTTGTACAAGCCGGATGTGATCGCGTCGCGTACGGTGGCGCACAATGGAGACAACTACAAAATGTTCCTTCGCTTACAGCAGAAGAAGTTCACCACAGTTGTCTTCAATACATACTATGACGTTCACTGGGGTCAGGCTGATGCGAAGAAAGTCTACTCCAACTCCATCAGCACGCGCATTACTGAAGTAAAGGACGCAGACAAACCGGATGGCGAGGAGATGCCCGTTGGCGCTGGGCACGGCTACCTTTGGCGGCTCAATACCTACTGGCGATTTGAAGAGAAAGATGGCGGAGTCTATCTACAGTGTGAAGCGCTCTCACTCACGCGGGACATACCTGCCGGGCTGGGCTGGCTGCTGAAGCCGCTGGTTGTGTCCATCCCCAGACAGTCGCTTACGCGGGCGCTGGGACAGACGCGCAGGGTAGTGCTGGAAGAAGCGCCGAAATCAGAGGATCGCACGACATCGCCGTGATCTGAGGTTTACACTTTTACCACTGATCTTCACAGATAACCACTGATCTGAAAGCCAGAGCGCAACATGCAAAAGCGCACAAACTTGCCTTGATTCGTGCCCTATCATTTCTTTTTCAGATCAGCGTCATCAGTGTGAATCAATGGTAAAAGTTGGCCGTGGTTCAATCATCCTGAGGAGAATCGCACGACATCGCCCTCATTGGGATTTAAATTCTTACCACTGATCTTCACAGATAACACTGATCTGAAAACCAGAGCGCAACATTATAAAAGCGCACAAATCTTGCCTTGATTCCTGCCATTTTTTTCAGATCAGCGTCATTAGTGCGAATCAGTGTAAAAGTTTGCCGTCGTTCAATCATCACTGAGGAGAATCGCACGATATCGCGTCATCGGCTATTCCCCGATCACCCGATGACGTGCGCTGCCGGCGGTCACGGCGATATAAAACGTTCACAGCAATTCGATCTTGCTGACCGCAATATTGTCGCCGGTTACGGTTCCCGTTACGTTGACTTTAATTTCCTTGGTCTTCTTCAGGTCGGCAATAAACTGTTTGGCTTTTGCGTTGCTGGCCTTATCAAACTTGATGATCTTTTTGTCGTCGGTAAGTACCCCATAGCCGCTGTTCACGCATTCCGGCATCTGCAGGCATCCCTTGGTGTGTTTGGCTCCAAAACCTGCTTCGCCGCCTTCTTCCGATGCGCAAGCCAGATCCACCAGATAGCCGGTTACCGTGGAATCAGCAGCAAAGGCACTGATCGCCATCGCAGCAAATAATACCAATACGAATTTTTTCATTGAGCTTTCCCTCGAAGACTATTCTCTTAATTTTTTAACAAATTGATGGATAAATGATGCCATGATTTCCATCTGAAAAGTATTTTTTTACTCACACAGGTTTCGCATTATCTTAGCAATTTTGCGCGGCCAATGTGGCCAATCAGGATACAGGGATGCGGTTGCCCGCCGGCCATATGCCGCCCCGCAAGACTCAGAAGGCCATTCCAGTGTAAAATCATGATGTTGCGGGTTGGATCCCAGGCTTCTGGCGTCCTTATGTTTTCTACCACCGCATTTGCCCGGCGTCAGGCCGCGGACACCCAAACATCAGGAGAGTACTTAGCCATGGCCAAGATCGCCAAGACGGCGGACCGCAAGAAAATCATGGATACGTCCAAGAGCACCGATTGTCCCAAGTGCGGCAAGCCCACACGCATCGTCAAGCGGGTGAAGGACCGCGAACGCAACACCTCCGGCGGCATTTTTATTTCCTGCTCCGCCTGCGAATTCCACGAAAAGCTTTAGCTCCCAAGGGTCGCCGTAGCAATCCACGGCGGCCTGCAACTCAGCCTCTGTTCCCCCGCTGTTTCCAATGCTCCCTGCCGGAATTTGCCTTGTCTGCTTACCCCGGCAAGGAGCGCAGGTAGAAGTTTTTATTTCCGTTTTGTCTTCTGCTGTTCGGGGGGAGCAGGAGCGGTGCTGGGCGCGGCTACTGCAATGGCAGCTGGTTTGGCCAGGGCTGCCTTGGTCTGGACGGGAAGCTTGTCCGCCTGGGCCAGCATTTGCGATACCTGCCACATCTGCGTAGGCGTGAGCATGTCTTTGAATCCGGGCATGCCTGTCAGGCGGATTCCGTTTTCCACCTTCCAGAATGTAACCCCGACCGGATCGTCCGTGACCATATCTTCTGAGAGCAGCTGTGGGGGCAGGGGAAACATGCCTTTTGCGGCAAAGCTTGCTTTTTCGCCGGCAAAGCCGTGACAGAAGGCGCAATTCTCAACGTAGACATGCGCGCCCTGGGTCATATTGGTTTCATCTGCTGTGACCGGAGAACTTTTCGGGGCTTCTTTGGAAATCCGCGCTTTTAGCGCCATTTTGGCTATTTTCTCTTCCATCGGCAGCGGCGCGGATGCCGTGGCCACCGGCATCATACCCAGTTTGATATAGAAATAACCGCCAATGGCAGGTATCAGGAGCCCAACAATCAGACCGAAGATGAATTTTTTCAAGCTGCTTCTCCTTGGGTAATAATCGTACTAAAAGTATTAGAAATGCTAAATTCGCTGGCCACTTGAAACCCAGGAACCATTATCAACGCTGCATCGCACCATCTTATTCCCGAATTCGGGCTGAAAGTCTGTGGACCTTCGAATTTCGTCGCGTCATTACCGTCATTCCGGCGGCGCAGCGGTTTGTCGAATGCCGTTATTTAAGACCAAAAAACCAAGCGTGACTGGATTCTAACCGAGGGACGTAGAATACAGGGTGCTTTTTCCCCTGGCCCGGCATCGAATTTGATCATGGCTCATGCTGAACGTCTGCAAAGACGCATCCGGCCAGTTTCTGTTCGCTCGGCTGCAGTTTCTGCTGAGGCGCTGGTTGAACCCTTTCCACGGCTGAATCTTCCCATCCACCCTCCTTATCCACCGGCTGAAGCCCGAGCCGTCAAGGAACTTCCGCATGAGCCTGGCCGCCTCTATGAGCCCAAGTGGGATGGTTTCCGCTGTCTGGCATTTCGCAAAGGGGATGAAGTGGTTCTGCAATCCAAAGCAGGCCAACCGCTGGGCCGCTATTTCCCTGAAGTGGTTGCAGCGCTGCGTAATCTGCACGCCTCCACCTGGGTATTGGATGGAGAGATTGTGATTCGCAAGGGCATGGGGTTGGACTTTGATGCTTTGCTCCAACGCATTCATCCTGCGGCCAGCCGCATACAGCGGCTTGCTCAAGAGACGCCCGCCACATATATCGTCTTTGATCTTCTTGTAGATGCGAGCGGACGGCTGCTCACAACTGCGGTGCTCTCAGAGCGGAAGCTTGCGCTCCAGAAATTTGCAGAGCGGTTCATGACCGCTTCCCCGGTTTCTACACGAAACACAAGTCAGACTTATGACCGGGCCGTCATTGAACTCTCTCCTGCGAGCACCGACCTTGTCACCGCGCAGAAATGGATGCAGGAAGGAGCAACTAAAGGCTGGGATGGCGTAATAGCCAAGCGTCTGGACTGCGAGTACACCTCCGGCGAACGTACCGGCATGGTCAAAGTCAAACGCATACGAACGGCTGACTGTGTGATTGGAGGATTTCGCTGGGGACAGGGAGCAAAGACCAAATCTGACAAAAAAACGCTGGGGAAGGAAGTCGGCTCTCTTTTGCTCGGTTTGTACAACAGTCGTGGAGAACTGGACCACATAGGCTTCAGTTCCAGCTTCACCCGCGAAGACCGCAGAAAGCTAAAGCCAATTCTAAAACCTTTCATTGCCGGCCCCGCACAAAACTCCGGCGATGGAGTTGAGGTGAAAACACTGGGATTTTCAGGCAAAGCTCCGGGAGGCCCAAGCCGCTGGACCCGCAAAGACCGCATAACTGAATGGGTCCCACTTAAGCCGGAACTTGTGGGCGAATTTCAGTACGACCATTTCTCCGGTGGCCGCTTCCGCCATGGCGCCAAGTTCCTGCGCTGGCGACCCGACAAAAAGGCCGAGCAATGCAGGATGGAGCAGCTACGGCCGAGAGCAACAAAGAAATAGAGAATATGGAGAGAGAGCCATCAGGCAAAATGACGTTCAGCAAAGTCTATTTTAGAAGTAGTACAATGCGCAGCATGGAATCAGGCGCCTAAAGGCTACCGAAGGCGATTACTGGTCAACGGCCATTAACCGTCAATTACCGCGCAGGCGGGCATTGTGTCCGGCAGCTACCGGAGGAGAAACTGATGGCAGAGCAGAGCTTCGCGAATTACGAAGAGTTCTTTACTTTTTATCTGCATGAACACAGCGATCCCCGCAACCGGGC
>DAHUXF010000138.1 GCA_027307295.1 Acidobacteriaceae bacterium | reverse complement strand
GCGCCATGGCGGTGGAGCCATCCTGGCTCTGCACGATCCGCCAAATAGGATGCAGGCGCGCTTCACGGCGTTCCCAGAATGCTGACCATGTTTCACCACCCGAGGGCGCTGGAAGGTCTTGCAAAATGCTTTCAATATGGCTTCCCAGATTGCGCCGCAGATCGGACTCGATGATGGACTGCAACGTCATGCGCAGCTGGTTGTCCTGGCCTTCTCTCTCCGCGATGTCCGCCGCCCAGCTATGCCAGTCGTCAATCTGCTTGGCCATCTGGTAGATGGCTTTCAGTATCTCCTTGGTGCTTTCCCGGCCTTCTTTCACGGCATTTTGCAAAGCCCAGGCTTTGAAGCGGTCTCCCTGAAAGTCCGTGGTGGAGATTTTGGCCAGCAGGAAAGACAGGTCACGCGCAAAAAACGCCCACCAGTTCGCAACCGGCTGGTTCGTGCTGTCGTAATAGTTCAACAGCTTGGAGTACTCCAGCGCAAACGCCATAAAGTCGGCGCGAGTGCGTTGATCCAGTGGAGCGGATGCAGGATCAAGGGCCGCTGGAAAGCGTTGTTGCCGAGCTGTGCCGGCTGCCGACTTAAGGTTTCCACGTTTGGATTTCATGGTCAGCTTGCCTCGTACAACGGGACCAGGGTTCCTTCTTTCAAATAGAACGGAATCACCATGTTGTTGCGGGCATTGGTCTGAATGATTTGGTATTCCAGCAGGATTGCCAGCCGGCCTTCGCCCTCATCGCTTGTGATAGTGATATTTTCTATAGTGATGCGTGGCTCAAAGTACAGGATGGCGTGTTCAATCAGCCCCTTTAAATGGGTGAACAAGGTTTCACCCATCAGATCAAATACGTGCTCATGCAGCAGACAACCGTATTCAGGCAGCATCACGCGCTCTCCGGGAATTGTGGAAAGCAGAATATAAAGACTTTCCCGAATATCATCTTCCGCGGTGACCATGGCCACGGTCTGCTCCTGGAGATCAAAGGCCGGTGGAAAGGCCCAGCCTTTGCCCAGAAAGCCATCATAGTGTTCCCAGAAATCTTTCATTTGCTGCTCTCCTTATCCACCGATCATCACCGTAAAACATCCCAACACGATACTTCCACCATGGGCCGTGGTATCCCCAAGGCGAGCTGCAGGTCGTCCCCCAATGGTGACCGTGGCCGAGCCTTTCACAATGCTGTCTGGTGGGCCCACACAAGTGAGCATGTCTCCGACGACCGCGGCAGGTAGCATCCCGATCAACACCATTGGTACTCCCGGCCCAACGATAGGGCCGCCAACGTGTGGTATCGGCGGCACTCCGGGCGTTTGCATGGGGCAAGTGTGCATGTCTGTTAATCGTGCAGCGGGAGGCATCATCTTCTCCTTAATGAATCATCACCATTAATTAATCATCACCATGGCTCCACGAACCGTCACCTGTCCGGAAGCCGTCAACTCTGCTTTTGCTTGCCCCTGAGCGGACAGCGCTAACTGGGCCTTAGCATTCACATTCAAACCTTCTATGGTGAGATCTGTGCCCGCCTTGATGCTGACACTGGTCTGCGCTTCCAACTGGATCTGGCCCGTCGCCTTCAACTTGATGTCGGAAGGGCTGGTCAGCGCGATGCCGGATGAAGTCATCTCCATCTTGTTGTTGTTGGAATCCACGATGGTGATTGACTTCTGATCGTCACTGAGCGTCACAATATGTCCCCCAGGTGTCTTGATCTGGATGATTTTCTTGTCATCGTCCATGGTGATCTTTAACTGGGAGTTGCTGACGATTGCCTTGTTCGTATTTTTCTGGTCCGGAGTAAAGGGTGAAGTCCGCTGGCTGCTGTACAGATTGCCCAGGATCACAGGGAAGGACGGGTCATTGTTAACAAAGCTCAGGATGACCTCATCGTCGATTTCAGGCATAAAAAATATGCCTGCGTTCTTGGTGGCATAACCGCTGCCAATGCGCGCCCACACGCCGTCACCGTTTGGATTAATCATGGGCACATCTACCTGAATCCTGGTTTCACCGCCGGGATCGTCATGGATTTTCTTGACCTTGCCGATTTGCAGCCCGTGGACGGATGGAAGCAGACCCGCAGCCGGACGCGTTTCAATGTCCGACTGTTCTTCAACAAACCAGCGCGGAGACAGCCCAAACTCCAGTTCCGTGACCCAGTCCCCCTGTTCAATGCGATGCGTTACGCTGGAGATAAAGGCCTTGCCATTGAAGCGCGCTCCCAATCCTGCAAGCTCAATCACTTTGCCGGGCACTGGTTTTGCATTGCCGGGAAATGAGACCTTGCCTCTGATCCTGGCCAGGCGCGACTTCAGCAGTTGCGCATCTGCCCACGATTTGAGTTGCGCTGAAAGTAACGGCGCTGCTGTGAACAGGTCATATCCGCTCTCACTCATGGCCTGCGCCAGTTGCTTGCCGGTAAGATTTCCCTGGGCATTTACAGTGGGTTCGCTGGAGTCGCTGCTAAGGACCGACTGTCCGGAAAAGTCCCACGCTTTGGAAGTGACTGAAGATAACTGGCTGCGAGCGTCCATTTCTGCTTCGGCTTCAATCATTGATTCGCCATACTTGATCAAAAGGCCGCAGTCCGCGCTGAAATCAGGGGCCTTGACCGTGACTGTGCCGTCCTGCACCACCACAATCTGGCCATTGGCTTCAGCACGGCTCACCACGAAATCCCAATCGCTAGAGGCGTACTGAATCATTTCATCATGCGGTGAGCCTGTGCTGCCTACGTCGGCGGTCAACCCCGCGGCGCTGATCAAATCCTGCACAATGCTCTGGCTGCTTTTCTTGACGTAGTAGCTGCTGTTTCGCTTTACGGTCATCTTGACCGCTTTGTCATAGCAGAGAACAGTTAGCACTGAAGTGCCGTCGCCCCGGATCTTTAAGCCATGCTTGACCACAATCCCTTTGAAGACGCTGGTATCCTGGCTGTGATAGCCGGCCTTGATCTCGACTTCCTTTCCCGGAACAAAGTGATCGGATTCGCTGATATCAAAAGTTTCCTCGGAAGGATTGCCATCCAGCAGCATGATCTTGGCCCAGGGAATGCGGTTGATCTGGCGTTGGACCTGGACCTGCATCAACTGGTAAACATCCGGTATCTTCGTGCCGTCCACCAGCACGGTAACGGTAATCAGGTCGAATTGTGGGACAACAGGTGACGCCATGGCTTTAGTCTCCGAGCGGTGGAAAGAAGATTTGCCGCCCCGGTTCCAGTTGCCTGAAGTTGTCAAGGCCATTCATCTTGGCAACTGCAATGTAATGAGTGCTGTCCTGGTAAATGCGGTAACACATCAGAGGCAGCGTGTCCCCGGACACCACCGTGCGGTAATGGGTAAGGTCGGGTGATTTTTTCTTTGCTTTCAGTTCCAGTTTTTCAGGAGAAAGGTACTGCGTGAATTTGGGACTGAGCTTGGCGCGCAAGGGAACGCCGCGCGGCGTAAAAAGCAGGTATTCAATGTCCATGCTGAGCAGGCGGCAATCAAACGTCAACGTGCCCCACAACACGCGGAGATAATTTGGGCTGTGAATATTTCCGTTATAGGAGTAGACCACGGCTTTGAGTTTGTTGATCTCATCCATCACGCTGGTAACACTGGCCCCGCCTTTGGTTTGCGGCACCACGCCGGTGGCATCCAGATAGAACTCCAGCGAAAGGTCCTGGGGCTTCTGAACGACAAATTTATTTGTGACACCGCCAGTGTTGAGGGTCTCATTCTCTGCGAACTTCGTGGTGTACTGCTGGCTGTATTTTTCCGGGTTGATCTGCAGCGTGTACTGGCCGACCTTCTGCGTGAGGTTATCGTCTGAGTACGCCAGTATTTTGAGTATTTCCAGCATCTTTATGTTCTCTCTCAGTTAGCGGTCATTGCCGCGTTGCATCAGTTCCTGCAACCGTTCCCGGCAGGCTTCAAGAAGGTCTCGCTTCATTCCGGCGAGCACGCGCTCCAGCCTTTCGGTTTCCGAAGGCCCTTCATTCACTACCGCTCTTATCACGAGTTCTCTGATTTCAATTGGCATGATTTTTACCCGCGCCAGAATTGCTGTTTACGGTTTAATTGAACAGGTCATTCAGGCCCATATCAGACTCTTTTTCCCGCGTACTGTAGGCGTAGCAAAACTCCAGCGTCTCCAGCGCGATTTCATTTTTTTGCGCATTCAGGCCTGCCACGCTCCATTTCACCGGCCATGCGTTGCAGAAAGTCCAGACGAGTAATGGATTGCCGTCTTCATCCAGTAGAGACACGTTGATGTCGCGTGTGGTAAAGGCCGCGCTGAAATCAGATTCAATCGTGGTCTTGCACCATTTCGCCAGGTCTGAGCCGGCCAGCATCACGCCGCGTTTGAGCGTTAGCTTGCCATTGCTTGCGCGATCGGGAAGGCGATGAGAAAACCTGTTCTCACCGCCCTCTTTGATCTCCATCAGTCCCAGTTCCGTTTCCAACCCATCCGCTTCGGCAAAGCTGGTATCGCCGGAGGTCTTGATGCCGACGAACTTTACTTCAAAATAGAAGCTGACGGGCGGATAGTAAGTGATGCCCATGGCTTACTTGTTGGCGATTGTGAGGCCTTCGTGCGCGACCTCAAGGCTTTCGACGGCCACTTCATTGCCATCGGACTTCATGTCCGTGCCCGTGATTTTTGTTGGCCATGCATTGGCCAGGGTCCAAACCATGGTCGGGTTTCCGCCCTCGTCACAGAGTTGAATGGTGACAGGGACGCGCTTGATGGTGTTCAACTTGATCTGGTTGTACCAATCCCAGAACTTGTTGTCTTTGGCAAAGACACCCTTCTTCAGGGTCACATTGCCGGTTTTCTTGATGCCGGGCATCTTTACCGTGGAAAACTCTTTGCTGTTTCCTGCCCGGTATTCAATCGGTTGCGTTTCAGTGTCCAGGCCAGAGATCTCTTGAAAAGGAACATCCTTCTGGTCACCGATATCAACCTTGAAATAGAACTTTGGTAAGGGCCACACATTACTACTCTGTTTTGAACCGTCATCAGCCATATTCTTTCTCTCCTAATTAGGGTCTTATCGGTCTTCAGGGAATCAGGATGTTTGCATCTTTTGCTGGAACGTGATGACGATGAATTCAGCCGGACGCACCAGGGCCACTTTCACCGTTACATTCATGAATCCGTTCAGGATGTCATCCGCCGTCATGGTGGAACCCAGTCCTACATCCACGCTGAAAGCCTCTTCCGGCTTGGCCCCAACCAGAGCACCCGATTTCCACTGGTTGGTAAGGAAGTTGGCAATCATGTTTCTGACTGTGACCCAGGTGGACGCACTGTTGGCTTCAAAAACATACGCCAGTGCAGCGAACTTGATGGACTGTTCCAGCATGATGATGGTGCGGCGCACGTTGATGTAACGCCAATCCTGACTGTTGCCATCGAGGGTCCTGGCGCCCCAGATCAGCACTCCACGGCCAACAAATGCGCGGATTGCATTGACCGCTTTGCCGTTGAGCGGCGCATTCAGGTCGTCCTGCTCTTCGCCGGTGATATCGACACAGGGCGAGATCACGGAAAACAATCCCGTATTCGCCGGGGCCTTGAAGACACCCAGGGTGTTATCGATCCTGGTGTAGACGCCGGCCATGCCTGCGCTTGGCGGCAGAACATTCAACTGATCTTTGATTTGTTCCATCACGGAGCGGTACAGCGGGCTTACTGCAACCAGTGAGCGATGGACCTGCGTGGGAGTAGGTTGAGGCGGATCGCCTGGCTTGGGCGGCGCCGTTGGCGGCGGGGCGGTCAGCGCATTGTTGAGGTCTTTCAGTGCTTTGCCCTTGGGATCAGCGGCGTCCGGGAAAGCCGCGGCGGCTTCTGCGTCCAGGCCCGTCTTCAGGTCTTTCAGGCTGTCATCCAGGAAGCTGAAGTCGATGTCCGAATCTTCTGTAATGCTGGTGTTGACCCACGGATAGTAGGCTTGGCCGTAATTAAGAAAATAGGTGATGCCATTGCGGAACAGCGTAACCACATCAGTAGCGTCCGTGTTGGTGCGGACCTTGGTCCCATCGTATACGTCCAGGATGGAAACGCGGCTCTGCATTTTGTTGCAGTGGGCCAGCATTTGCTGCGATACACTTTGCCACCCTGGCCGGTCCAGCAGCACCGCATCCGGCGCCACCACCATGGTTGGCTCCTGAATTTTTTCCAGAGCTGTCAATGCATCAATAAAGTGTTGCGCGTCTTTTTGTGAATCGGGAGTGGAACTGCCGATGGAGACAATCCAGCAGGGTCCGCCTCCGTTATCAAAGAACAGCCGCATGCTGCTGTAGAGCAGGAATTGGCTCGCGGGAACCGGCGCCACTGGTTGGTCCTTCTTGTAGGTGAATTTGATTTTCGGCGCGCCGCCGAAAATGCTGATGTATTCTGTTAATGAAGAAATCCGCGTAGGTACATTCGGAACCGGAGCCTTCCCGGTGTAGCCGATAAACGCGGGTACTGCGGTCGGGACTTCCACGACCGAATTAGGAAACGCGTTAATCTCTCTTACATAGACCCCTGGGGTCTTGATTGCTGCCGCCATTTCTCTCCTCCATGCTGACAACGCGCTCAAAAACGACAGCAAGTGAAATATTCCTTTGCGGTCCCAATGAAAACTTTAATCTTCTGTTGCGAAGTGCTCCGCCCTGCAGTGCGCGTGCCCATTGCGGTAAAAAAATCATTTTTGAGATTTACGGAAGGGATTCTTGTTGCTCTTGTCGTTACCCGGTGAATGGCTCATCTTGCAGCACAGCAATTCGCTGCTGATTGACCGGAGGCGCAATGATGCAGAAAGCTGTTCAAGCAAAGTCCAGTCCGGCGCAAAGCACGGCAACAAAATCGGCTGGCCCAGCCGGCAGCCAGTCCCAATCCAGTGAACGTCCACAGGGAAACCTCTCCGAACTCGCTTCTGTTATGAACCAGAGCTCGCGTGTTCAAACGCAGTTCAAGCTGGCAACAGAGATACAGAGCGCCTCGCATCCGGGCGGCCCCGGTGGGGCTCTGCAGCGAAAAGGCATGGGAGAGAAGGCTAGCCCAGCGCAGCTCAAGAAAAAAGAGAAACCTGCCCAGAAGAAGGGCAAGCTGGACGAAAAGAAAACCGCATCGCGTTAATAGCATAAACGCCGAACGCAAAGGCAGAACTCGCATGAATAAGGTGATTCAGAACGAAGGCAGGGGTTCTCAGAGTCCTGAAAAAGCCCACCGGGGACCGTCACATCACTCTGCCAGTGGTTCGCAGGCAGGACATCTTGCCCAGTTTGCCGCCATTGCG
>DAHUXF010000137.1 GCA_027307295.1 Acidobacteriaceae bacterium | reverse complement strand
ATGCGATGACGCGCGCCGCATTCGGCGTCGGGATGGCAATGACCTGCGAGAAACCCAGACCCAGCAGCGCGCGCAGCAATTCCGGGCCACGCGCCGCGGTGGTGGTGCCGCTCAGTCCTCTTCTGCGTGAACGGGCGCTGGCTGCGCTCCTTCAGGATTCCGATACTGGGACGATCATTGCGAGCCCCGATTTTGCGGAGCCGCTTGCCGCCATCCGGCATGAATTACGCAACGTTCCGGAGAGCGGCTTCATCCTGACTGGACCATCTTCCATCCCAGGATTTCAGAACTATGACCAACTGACGGGGCAGGCCAGCGAAGCTGAGCCTCCCCTTGCTGAAATTGTTGATGACGATCCCTACAACATTATTTACAGCAGTGGCACCACCGGCACTCCCAAGGGAATAGTGCATACGCATTACATACGCGCCATCTATTGCATGATGTTTGCTTCAACGTTCCGCATGACCCCGGAGAGCGTTGTGCTCCACTCCGGCTCCATCATCTTTAACGGCGCTTTTGTCACGCTGATGCCTGCAATGTATCTGGGCGCAAAGTACGTGATGAATAAGAGTTTTGATCCCCGGACATTTGTGGAAACAGTGCAGCGTGAAAGCGTCACGCACGTGATGATGGTCCCATCACAGATCGTCGCTCTTCTTGGCTCGCCGTATTTTTCTGCGGAAAAGCTCAAATCGCTTGAAATGATGTGTACGGTAGGCGCTCCGCTGCACCGTGAGCATAAAGAAAAACTGAACCGCAGCCTGCCCGGCAGATTTTATGAACTCTATGGCCTGACTGAAGGCTTCATCACCGTCCTCGACAAAAACCATTACACGTCCAAGCCGGCTTCCGTTGGCCCGCCGCAACCTTTTTTTGAGATGCGGATCATCAACGAGCAGGGCATAGTGGCGGCTCCGGGGGAGATTGGAGAGATTGTTGGGCGCGGACCATTGCTTATGCCTGGGTATTACAAGCGTCCGGATTTGACTGCCCAGGCGATCATCGATGGCTGGCTGTATTCGGGCGATCTGGGATACGCGGATGAGGACGGATTTCTCTACCTGGTGGACAGGAAAAAAGACATGATTATCAGCGGCGGCGCCAATGTCTTCCCCAAGGACATTGAGGAAATCATCGTGCAGCATCCACAGGTCCGCGAAGTTGCGGTGTTTGGCATTCCCAGCGAAAAGTGGGGTGAGACTCCGCTGGCCACCGTTATTCTGCATCAGCCGGGCGCCGTCACAGAGGAAGCGTTATGCAACTGGATCAATGAGCGCGTTGACGCCAAGAACCAACGCATCAGCGCTGTCGTGATTATGGAAGACTTTCCCCGCAATACTGCCGGGAAAACGCTGAAGCGTGTTCTCCGCGAACCCTACTGGGCCGGACGCGAAGAAAAAATGTAGACTCGTAGATCAAGAAGTTCATTCTCATTGTTTCTGGTTCTCGTTGTTCGGTTCCTGAGTCAGCGCCCCGAAATGGCTCGGAGACGCATGGAGATGCTTATGATTTCTGTTTTGACTCCACTGGAATTTCTGGCCCGTAGCGGCTCGGTCTATCGTGACTGCGTGGCTGTTGTGGATGAAGACCGGCGCATGACCTATTCGGAATTGCATTTGCGCGCTCGCCAACTGGCTTCAGCGCTGGTTCGTGACGGCATCCATCCCGGGGACCGGGTTGCCGTGCTCTCGCGCAATCGCCTGGCAGCGCTTGAATGCCACTTTGGCGTTCCCAGGGCCGGAGCGGTGCTGGTGATGCTGAATACCCGGCTGCAAGCCGGGGAAATCGCCACGATTCTCAACCATAGCGGCGCAAAGTTGCTCCTGGGTGAACCCCATTTGCTCAGGCCGTTGGAACCGGTCCGGCGAGACCTGAAAGAGCTGAAGCGAATCGTGGACGATTATGAAATTTTTCTGAAGGCGGGCGAACCGTCATTTCAGGGAGTGGAGCCGGAAGAAAACGGAATCATCTCCATCAATTACACCAGTGGTACTACAGGGTTGCCCAAGGGCGTGATGTATACCCATCGCGGAGCATACATGAATGCCCTGGGAGAGGTAATGGAGCACGGCCTTTCGCACGCTTCCATTTATCTTTGGACCCTGCCGATGTTTCATTGCAATGGATGGTGCTTTCCCTGGGCCGTGACCGCAGTGGGCGCGCGCCACATTTGTCTTGCGGATTTTGATCCAAAGCGGGCGGTTGAACTCATCCAGAAGGAAGGTGTCACGCACCTGTGCGGATCACCTACGGTGCTGTTGATGCTGACGGAGTACTGCCGCAAGCAGGGAATCAAGTTTGGACATGGCTTGAAGATTGTTACAGCGGGCGCGCCGCCCTCGCCTGCCGTGATTCGTGCTGTGGAAGAGATGGAAGCCGCCGTGGCCCACGTCTATGGACTGACGGAAACTTACGGGCCGCACACCATATGTGCGTGGCAGCAAGAATGGGAGACGCTGCCTTTGGCCGAGCGCGCTACTCTGCGCGCGCGCCAGGGTGTTGGTTATGTGGTTGCAGGGATGAACGTCCGCGTGGTGGACCCTGATATGAACGATGTGCCTTCGGACGGCAATACTCTGGGCGAAGTGGTGATGCGCGGCAACAACGTGATGGCCGGATATTTTCAAGACCCCGAGGCCACCGCCACAGCATTTGCCGGCGGATGGTTCCACTCCGGCGACCTGGCCGTGATGCATCCTAATGGCTATATTGAACTGCGCGACCGCAGTAAAGACATTATTATCTCCGGCGGGGAGAATATCTCTTCCGTGGAAGTAGAGAAAACGCTGTGCGATCATCCAGCGGTATTGGAAGCTGCCGTGGTTGGCATTGCCGATCCCAAGTGGGGCGAAGTTCCGCTCGCTTATATCACATTACGGGAAGGATTCTCCGCTACAGAAAAGGAGATCATCGAATTCTGCCGGAGCCGTCTGGCCCATTTTAAGTGTCCCAAGTACATAGAATTCAGGCCGCTGCCAAAGACTTCTACGGGGAAAATCCGTAAAAATATTTTGCGCGAGGAAGCTCGTTCACAAAAAAGCTCGTAAGAGGCTACATCATAAAACCTTTGTAAGCTCTGCCCAAAATTGTTGCGTGTTCCTTCGCGATCTTCTCAGCGAAGCTTCATTCCTCCTCTTGTCGCGTCAAGGTTACAAACACCACCGTTGACAGCGCCGGAATCGAGAGTGTTCCATCCTGGCTGGCAGTTGATTCCCGCACTACTGGATCGTGCGAGTGCCGGAGTACAGGATGTAGGCGCAAGTCCAGATTCTTTAGGTCGTCATGCTGAAAGAACTGCGTTTGTTTGGTGGCATTAAAAGCCACAACCACGTCTCGAAATGGCCCATCGTCGCAATCCAGATTGCAATCAAGTTTCATCACGATCAGTCCCGGCTCCTGGGACGGTCCGGTGTTCAAAAAACGCAGGCCAGCCTGGACCTCAGCCAGGGTTTGCATCCGGAAGAGGCGGGAGCTGTACCGGATGCGCATCAGGTCTTCAAACCACGCCTTGCTGGCTTCGATTTGCTCAGGTCCGGGCTTGATGGCGGCATTCGCCAGCAATGGCTGCTCAATCGCCCAATCGCCGCCGTTTTGACTTTGCGGTGTCAGGCCAACTCCCCAGTTATCTGACTGAAAAGTGAAATCAAGTTTGTTGAACCAGTCTCCGGAATTAAAACTATTCTGGTCCAGAGATTTGGAGCGCAGCAATTCATCGCCGCCCAGGAAGAACGGGATTCCTTCTCCCAAGGCGACCACGCTTAAGGCGACGTTGTGGCGGCGCACGCGGTCTTCCAGCGAATCCGACGGGGAAGATTTCATCTGCACCGCATCAAAAAGTGTCTGATTATCGTGAACAGAAGCGTAGTTGATGCTCTCCACCGGACTTGCTGTATATCCTGTTGGCTGCCCGTTGTAATTCACCTGAGAACCAGTCACGGTGTTGCCGGTATCGCTTGTGAACTGGAAGTCCCGGAGATTGCCGGTGAGCCCAACACGTATCCAGTCTTCTTCAACCAGCAGTCGCGCCAGCTGAGTTGCGGGGCTGCCAATGGAAAATCCAGGGTTAGGATCGGTAAACAGGCCAGTGGCAAAACCCTGTTCCCGAAGGTCGCCAAAGGGGTTGCCACCGCGAATGCCATCGCGAATGCGATCATTAAAGCTGCCAATGCCAGTGCCGAAAAGATTAACCTGCGATGCATTGACGTCAAACGCGTTGTTCGCGGTCTCGCCAAAGTTGAAGCCTTCTCCATAGAGATAAACTTTGCTGCCATTCACGCCATCATGATCGACGGTGAGCCGGCGAAGCGCATCTTGTATATGCTGCATGGTGGCCAGCGAATGGAAGCTCATAATGTCATAGCGGAAGCCATCCACTTTGTATTGCGTGGCCCACATTACCTCCGCATCGATCATGAGTTTTTCCAGCATGCGATGTTCGCTGGCGGTATCCGGGCAGCAGCTTGCGGAGAAAATCTGTCCATCTGCATTCAGCCGGTAATAGTAGTTGGGCACAATGCGGTCGAAAACCGAATGGCTGTCCTGGCCGGACGCGCTGGTATGGTTGAAAACCTGGTCCAGGACCACACGCAATCCCGCCCGATGCAAGCCCATGACCATGCGGCGGAATTCCTGAACGCGCTCGTCATTATGCACAGCATAGCTGCCTTCCGGCGCAAGAAAGTGCCAGGGATCATAGCCCCAGTTGAAACCGTCCTGGTCCTGTATGGCCGTGACTGCCGCTTGTTGCAGTTGTGAATCCGGCGGGAAGATGCTCAGGTCTCCCGTGGTTTTCCAGGTTGACTTATCTTCATTGACGCTGACGAAATCGAATGCCGGCAGCAGATGCACCGCCTTCAGACCGGAATGCGCCAGCTCTTTCAGGTGCCGCATTCCGTTTGATTCCGGTTCGGCGAATGCCAGATACGTGCCTCGTTTCTCCGGTGGGACACTCAGATCGTTGACGCTGAAATCGCGAATATGCAGCTCGTAAATGGAAAGGTCATTGATCTGCTTCAAGTCCGGTGAGCGGCTCTCATCCCAGCCAGCGGGTTTCAAATCATTGTCATTGAGATCAACGATTCTGCTTTTCTGGCTGTTCACTGAGAGTGCAAGTGAGTAGGGATCGGTAACAACATTCTCAGCGACAGTTTGCAAAGAAGGCACATAGACATTTACATCCAAAAGGTAGTATTTGTTTTTCCATGAATCCTGGCCATGAGCAGTCCAAACGCCGTTCTGTTCTTCCATGGTGACAATCCGGATGGGAGCCACCTGAGCTGCGGTATCAAAAAGCTGCAACTTCATGGATTGTGCTGTGGGCGCCCATACTTTAATCGCCGGTGCATGATCTTCAAATATTGGGCCAAGCTGCCCGGCAAAAAAGAAAAGATCATCGAGAACGCCGAAGGTTTGCACCTGGGTGACATAAATTAACTGGCCTGCGCTGTTCACTCCGGAAACAACCAATTCGCCCTTGAGCGCCTGGGCAATGGTGCTGGTATCGGGAAACGCGGGATGAAATGCGGTATAGCCACGCAGTTGAGGAAAGCGCATCAACTGCTCCGCGGAAAGGCCCGCGAGATCCTGTGAAAGGGGGTAGCTGGTCCCACCGCTCACGCCGCCAGTGTTAAGCACGATGGACGCGGCCAGGTCAGAGGTGAGACTGTAGGTTTCGCCGGGCTGAACAGCGGCTTTGGGCAGAGCGATGGTGGTGCGATCTATCCAGACTGCCTGAAGCTTGCCCAATTGACCTGACAACAACTGTGCTGCGGTAGGCTGGCTGGTGAAGATTGTGGTAGAGCCGGAAACAATCCAAATCTCAAACCCCTGGGTCTGAGGATTCACATGCTGGTCAGGCCCCGGGTCCTTCTCAGAGCCCCGATGAATGATGAAGCCGAGATCGGTTGCTCCGGTGGTCAATCCCACGTCGAAGTAGTCGCCAAAGCTATCAATGCCCGCCGACTGGACTGGGCCATTATTAAAGTCTGCGGTATTTTCCGTGGTGTTGTTGAATGCATAGACTGTCCAACCGGCGTAAATTCCGTCGGCACGGTGATAATGAATGCGCTCATGATTGGCTGCAACCGGCTGCGGAGCGGGAATGAGTGGCTGACTGGTAAAGATGGTTGTGGAGCCTGAGATTACCCAGATCTCATATCCCTGGGTCTGGGGATTTATGTGCTCATCCGGTCCGGGGTCCTTGCTATTGCCGAAGTGGCGAATGAAGCCAAGATTGGTGGCGTTGGCCGTGAGTCCAACATCATAGAACACGCCAAAGCTGTCGATTCCAGCAGGTTGTAGAGGGCCGTCCGTGAAGTCAGAGGTATTCTCCGTGGTGTCGCCAAAGGCAAAGAGAGTCCAGCCAGTGTAGGTGTTATCAAAACGGTGATAGTGAATGCGCTCCTTGTTCGCGGTAACTGGGGCAGGAGGCGGCACTGCCGGTTTGGTGGTAGAGATGGCTGTGGAACCTGAGAAGACCCAAATCTCGTGTCCTTGCGTTGGTGGGCTCACATGTTGATCAGGACCGGGGTCCTTGGCATTCCCGAAATGGACGATGAATCCCAGATCTTGTGCGTTATCCTTGAGCCCCACATCAAAAAATGCGCCGAAGTCGTCGGTGCCAGTGACCTGTACAGGACCGCCGCTAAAGTTGCTTGTGTCTTCCGTTGTGTCATTGAACGCATAGACCGTCCATCCGGCATAGTTGTTATCAAAGCGATGAAAATGAATACGCTCGACATTGACTGGCAGAACACCTTGTGCGTCCGCCAGAGCGTAGACGAGAAATATGACCGGCAGGATTAACCATGCAAAGTTGCGTTTCATTTCTTGTTCCTTACTCCCATGTGCCGAGCCTGCCTGAATCAAGGCAACCGCACACATCTGCGCAAACTCTGAGTATTAATACGAGCGATTGGAGCGAACTGTACCAAGCTTGTCCGTGAATCGTGGAAAGGCGAGCGGCCAAGAGCAGCTACGGTGCATTTGCGAAGCGGAGACCGGGAGCAAACCTTCGAAAATAGGAGCAAGTGGATTGCGGACTCTGATCCTAGCCAATGCTCTTCGGGTGCTTGAGGTGCCAGTCCGTAGATTGCTGATAAGCCTGGGCAAGGGCAAGCATCTCAGCGTCACCAAAGAGTTTGCCGATGAATGTCAGGCTTGTCGGATTTCCCTTTTCGTTAAAGCCGTGAGGCACAACCACGCATGGCTGTCCAGTAAGGTTCGTGATGGACGTATTCATGGTCGCAACTGGGTTCGGAGTGTAGTCCGCATAATCAAACGGAACCAGATAAACGTCGATGGTTGACATCATGTCCGCCATTTGCCGCAT
>DAHUXF010000136.1 GCA_027307295.1 Acidobacteriaceae bacterium | reverse complement strand
GAACTGAAAGTTATGAATGCCGGCGAACTGCACCGGGCGGACAGCATAGCTTTCAATCCAGGCCAGCCGCGCGGAACGGCGGTCCTGGCTGCTGAAATAGTTTCCGCTATTGCCACCGGGAGCGATGGTCATATCGCCAAAGCCCTGGGGCGTTATCTGGAGATGGAATGTTTGCCGTGACAATGTGCTCTGGAGCACGCCTGCTCCCAGGGCAACGCGATCAATCAGGGTAACGGCCCCGGCTGCGCCATTCAGGTTCGGGGTGACCGGCTGGGGATTGAAAAAGTCGAGATTGGCAAAGCGCGTGTCCTGCGGCGTAAGGTGGAATGTCCCCGTAAGCGTGTGGCCCGGTGAAATCACGTAATCGGCCTGGCTGAATATATTACTCTCCAGGCTCCTGGTCTCATTGAAAGGGAACGGCAATGTCAGGACAGGGACTTTATTCAGGAAATATTGCACTGTCTGCGCGTAATACAACCGCTGGTTCATCAGCGGGCCGCCAAAGCTCACATTGGGCGTGGCGGAACGCAATCCCTGCAGATGACCGCTGCGTATGCGGAACTCCGGGAAGGGATCGTTCAACTCAAACTTCCATTTGTCAGGACCGCGGCGTGTATCCGCTGCCACCACTCCGGAAGTGAAATTACCGTACTGGGCAAGAAACGGCGTAGCCGCAACGCTCAGGGTCTCCACGCTATCCAGCGGGACCAGCAACCCGAACTGGCCCGTGGCGGGGTCAGTGGAATCCACGGAGTTTACGATGAGCGCATTGTGTTTCTCATCTCCTCCGGCAATCACCACGCCATCCGTCGTGCGGACAACTCCCGGAGTATAGGCGATCGCCTCGCTTACATTCGCGGGATGGTTCGGCAACTGCTTGGCTTCTGTCCGGTTTATCTCCTGCACGGACGTTGCACTCACAGGCTCGCCTGCCTTGACCGTAACTGTCTCTTTCACTTCAAGCTTGTGCGCCAGCGTTATATCAAGCTCGTTGATGGAATCGTCGCGCAGAATGTGTCTTTGCGTCAGAGGTTCAAAGCCTTCTTTGCTGACGGTCAGCTCTAAGTCCAGGACCGTTTGCTGCGGGATGCTGGCTTCGCCCAGGTCATTGGTGGCGCCTGACCAAATTGCCGGTCCCTGGCTCCGAAGCACTAATCTTGCCTGGGCCACAGGTTGTCCGGCTTCATCATGTACGTGGACAAGAAGAACAGAAGACGCCGATTGTTGTCCCTGCATCAGCACGGTGAGCAGGCACAGGCATGCCATGGCACAAAGCAAGCGCCAACTGAACCGAAAGGCGCGGCCATTCGTCAGAACCATGGGAATTCCAGTGTAATGCAGAGAAAGTCTCCGCTGCATCTTTAATCTTTATCTGAATGCCTGCGCAGACGACATAGACGCTGCAAAGATTTGCGCAGTATGAAGCTGCTGGTGGCAAAAAAGGCGGCTGTGCTGCGCACACAACCGCCCGAGTACTGCTTTTGGAGACATGGAGCGTCGCATGAGGGAGTTCAATTCTCACGCAACGTCCATGTTGGCTCCTGCTCTGGAGAACATCCCTCTGCAATAAAAGATCGTGGCCGGTGAAGTTTCTTGCATAATTTTTTTTGACAAATCGCCAGTGTCAAAAGGCTTTTTCGAGCGTCAAACTCTGGCGTACCATATTGGATTCGACGCGGGTTCAAGCGAGGAAGAATATGCTCGGTTCTGCAAAGATCATTGCTTTTGTCCCTATCACAAACCCGGAGCACTCACGTCTGTTTTATGAAGGCAAGCTGGGACTGCGGTTTGTCAGTAACGATCCTTTTGCGCTGGTCATGAATGGCAACGGCACCATGGTCCGCCTGACGAAAGCGGGCAAGTTCACGCCAGCGGGCTTTACCATTCTGGGCTGGGAAGTTTCTGCCATTGAGAACACGGTTGCGGAACTGAAGGGGAAAGGCGTGCAGTTCGAAGACTTTCCAGGGCTCCCACAGGACGACCTGGGCATATGGACCACGCCGAGCGGCAGTAAGGTGGCATGGTTCAAAGACCCTGACGGAAACATACTCTCAGTCTCACAGCACGCTTAAGTTTAGAACTCCTTGCCGGGAGCGGGCGCGTTGCATCACGCGCTCATAGAGTTGTGTGTAACCACCTGCCATGGCCGCACTGCGGAAATTTTCCCGCGCATGCTGTACGCAAGCTACCGGGTCAATGCTCTTCACGCGCCGCAGAGCGGCAACGGCTTCAGCGGTGGAATCCACCAGAAAGCCGGTTACGCCTTCCCGGACAACTTCAGCCAGCGCTCCACGCCGGAACGCTATGACCGGCGTGCCGGACGCGGCGGCCTCCATGGCAACCAGCGAGCTGGTTTCATCCACCTGGCTGGTAATCAGGATGGCGTGCGCTTTACGCAACAAGCTGCACTTCAGCCCGGCAGAAGGCGATACAACGAATGCCGCTTCAGGCATCGCCCTCAGACGTGGGGCCACCTCGCGCTCAAAATAAAGCTGGTGATAGGAGAAAGGATAGACCTGCCCGGCCAAGGTGATCGGCAACCCAGACTGGCTGGCAATCTCCAGCGCCAGGTGGGGAGCTTTTTCTTCGCAGATGCGGCCCAGCCACAGCAACCCGTAGCGGTCGCCATGACCGCATTGAGAATCTTGCAGGAACGGGTCGAGCGCGATCCCATTCGGCGCCACGCCCAGCAATGCGGGCAAATCCCTGAAGCTCGCGGCCTGGGATTCTGACACACAGTTAAAGGTGACGTTCTCCGGAACATGCTGAAAACTTTGTGGAGGATAAAAACTGCGCGGCAGATGCAGCGTGGCCAGCACCGGTACATCCACCTCGCACGCATGAGGCCAGAAGCTGCCAGATTTATCATGGATCAGGTCAAAGGCCTTTCCTTCGCGCGCGCTCTGAGCTACGAACTGAATGACCTTCTCCTGGTGCTCGCGATTGCGGCGCTCGAAATCGTCCGGCAAGGAGCAAGGCTCACCGGTGGAAAACAGCGCGCCGCTCACGCGCGATCCGGCAGAGGCGGCAACTGTGGTCTGCGTGCCGCGTCGCGCCATCTCACGTTCCAGCGTCCATAGCATCTGCTCCGCGCCGCCTGCGGACTCGGCGGAAACGGTGAGGAGCGGGTAAGCAATGTAGAGAATTCTTTTATTCGCGTATTGCATAAACTTTTGCCAGAACGAAAAAATAAGTAAGTGACGCAGACGCTACCTTTGTCCGAAATAGCGCGTCCTGTACCCCTAAAGACCGCTGGAATTAAGACCGCAGGAAGGCATGAAATGCCTCAGACACTTGCACACCTGTCATGCTCCACTGCCAGTGTTCGTAATTCAGCTTCCAGGGCAAAGGCGGACGGGTAAAGTCATACTCCATGATCGGACGCAGGCGTTCCCGGTCAGGGCGAAATCCATCCAGCACAAGCTTCTGTGATTTGTAAGCGTGAAACAGCTCAATTTTCCTGGCCAGCGCTTCTTCTTCCACGGAAAACTCTAATTCCTTGCCCGTAATCTGCGGGAAGGTTTGCACAGCGCTGCTGCCATCAGCCTTGCGATGGTAGAGAGGCCCTTCCCACACCGGAATGCCCATGCGGCGGCCCAGTACCGATGCGAGAAAGCAAGCCGCGTCATGGTCAGGATGGCCGCCCTCATACGAAAGCGTCAACAAACAATCGGGGGCAACCTGGAGAAACAGGTCTTCAAGAGCGTCCGCGGCTTCAGGCAGGCGGCAGAAAAGACGCTGGTCAGCAATGCCGCCGGGAACCACATCGGCAAGGAAGACCGGCTCTGCGCCCACCAGGCTAAGCGCGTGTTTGCCTTCCTGCCGGCGTACTTCTGCATAGGCTTGGCGCGAGCCGTATTCCTTCCAGAAAAATTCGTCATGAGGCGCGCCGTCAGTGGCAAAGACCACCAGAGCGCGTTGCATTTTCTGCAGGATCGCGCCGAATCCGATCACTTCATCATCCGGGTGGGCCACCAGAATTATTGTGGTTCCCAGCAAAGGCCTGAGCTGCTCCATCCTTACGTTAAGATGCAAAACAGCGTTTGCCGGTGGAACTTTCCGCATTTATACTCCGCACTTGCGCAGCCACGGTTCCTGCTGTGACTGCCATCAGCCATAATGCATAAACTAAAGTCTGACATTGAACGCTTTTACGCCGCAGGTACGCTCTCCGCTGAAGTAGCCGGGCAGGCCCGCAAGGTTTTCAGCGAATTTCGCAACGCCCTTACGCGCGGGCAGGTCCGCGCCGCCGAAAAACAGGACGGCCAATGGCGCGTGAATGCCTGGGTAAAGCAGGGCATCCTGCTGGGTTTCCGCCTGGGTGAACTGGAGGAGATCAACAGCGCCGCGCTCTCCTTTGTGGACAAAGACACCTTCCCGGCCCGGCGCTTCCAGTTGTCTGACCGTGTACGCGTGGTGCCCGGAGGATCGTCGGTACGTGAAGGCGCGTATGTTGCTCCCGGCGTAATCTGCATGCCGCCGATGTACATCAACGTGGGCGCGTATGTGGACGAAGGCACGCTGGTGGATTCGCACGCCCTGGTGGGCTCCTGCGCGCAAGTGGGCAAGCGCGTACACCTGAGCGCTGCGGCGCAGATCGGCGGAGTGCTGGAGCCAGTAAACGCTTCTCCCGTGATTATTGAGGATGACGTCCTGGTGGGCGGCAATTGCGGCGTTTACGAAGGCACGCAGGTACGCAGCCGCGCCGTGCTGGGCGCAGGCGTGGTTCTCACGCGCGCCACGCCGGTCTATGACATTGTGCGCGAACAGGTCTACCGCTCAACGGCGGACGCACCACTGGTCATCCCGGAAAATGCCGTAGTGGTGCCAGGATCGCGGGCCATCAGCAAAGGCAAAGCCGCAGAGTGGGGACTTTCGCTCTACACACCGGTCATCGTGAAATATCGTGACGAAAAGACGCAGGGATCCATTGAACTGGAAGACCTGCTGCGCTGAGTTGTCCGGCAGCAACTGCGCCATATAAATGAGGACGCCGATGAAAAATTCGCCGACGACGAAAACGAACAAGTTCCTGCTGGCTTTCCTGGCGCTGGCCGGTGTCGCCGCGGTGTTGTGGGCGATTGCACATTACACCGGCGCGCCGATTGATCCGCGCATCCTCGCTGGCGCGCGCTGGGTGGCGCTGGCGGCACTGTGTCTCTATGCCTGGTTCCGACGTTCGCTCACAACATGGATACTGGCGGGAATCCTGGTGGGCGCGGAATTTGGATATGACTTCCCTGCCCAGGCCAAAGAGCTTCAGGTACTGAGCGCGATCTTTCTGCGCCTGATACGGACTATCATTGCCCCGCTCATTTTTTCCACGCTGGTGGTGGGCATTGCCGGGCATTCCAACCTGAAGCAGGTTGGGCGCATGGGCATCAAAGCCCTGCTTTACTTTGAGGTTGTCACCACCATTGCGCTCTTCATTGGGCTGGGAGCCATCAATCTTTCGCGGGCGGGCGTTGGGGTGCCGCATCCGGCAAATACCCCAGTGGCAGCCACGGTCCAGAAGCAAACCGCCGCAGACCTGATTCTGCATGTGTTCCCGGAAAACATCGCCAAATCTGTGGCGGAAAATCAGGTGCTGCAAGTGGTGGTGTTCAGCATCATTTTCGGGATCGCCCTGGCGCAGGTGGATGAGAAGCGCCGCCGTCCTATGCTGGAATTTGCCGCTAGCTTTTCTGAGACCATGTTCAAGTTCACCAACATTGTGATGCTGTTTGCGCCCATCGGCGTGGCTGGGGCTATTGCATACACGGTGAGCACCATGGGATTTGAAGTCATCAAGAACCTGGTGCAATTGGTGCTGACGTTGTATGCCGCGCTGGTGGTGTTTGTCGGCTGCGTGTTTGTCCCGGTGGCGCTGATTGCGCGGATCAACGTGCGGCGGTTCTTCAAGGCCGTTGCGGAACCGGCTTCCATCGCTTTCGCCACAGCAAGCTCTGAAGCTGCTCTGCCCCGCGCCATGGAGCAGATGGAAGCGTTTGGCGTTCCGGCCCAGGTGGTAGCGTTTGTGATCCCCACCGGCTACAGCTTCAATCTGGATGGCAGTACGCTTTATCTCTCACTGGCTTCTATCTTTGTGGCGCAGGCCGCAGGCATTCATATGAGCTTTGGCCAACAACTGGTAATGGTCTTTACCCTGATGCTGACCAGCAAAGGCGTGGCCGGGGTGCCGCGCGCGACCTTGGTCATCCTGCTGGCCACCGCAGATTCATTTCAGTTGCCCGCATGGCCCATCTTCGCAATTCTGGGCGTAGACCAGCTCATGGACATGGCGCGCACCATGGTCAACGTGATCGGCAATTGCCTGGCCAGCGCCGTGATTGCGCGCTGGGAAGGCGAGTTGGGGACTGAAACGCCTTCGCCTGCGGTACTGGATGCCATGGCACAATAGACGCATGTTGCATGATCGCATCGGCACGCAACTCGTTCCTCCCGAACCACACTTCCGCTGGCGAGGCGGAGAGATAACACGTCTGGAAGGCTTTACTGACGCCGTGTTTGCCTTTGCAGTAACCCTGCTGGTGGTTTCTCTGGAAGTGCCGCACACGTTTGCGGAGCTGATTGTGGTCATGAAGGGCTTTGTGGCATTCGCCATCTGCTTCACCATACTGGTGCAGGTCTGGTACTACCATTACATCTTCTCCCGTCGTTACGGCCTGCAGACTACCTATACGGTTGCTCTGAACGCGGCGCTCCTTTTCGTCGTGTTGTTTTACGTCTATCCTTTGAAATTTCTGTTCACACTGGTTGTAGGCGGGCTGACTGGACTAACCGTACCGAAGGAGCAACTGGACCGCATGGTCGCCTCGCAAAGCCAGATCCCGTTGCTGATGGTGATTTACAGTGTGGGCGTCATGGCTGTTTTCGCGTTATTCGCTTTGCTGTACCGGTACGCGTATAAGATGCGGAAGGAACTGGAACTCAACGAATATGAAGCATTATCCACCAGAAACGCGGTAATTCAACACAGCGGGTACGCCTTGGTAGCGATTATTGTGGCAATCGTCGCAATGCTCCTGCCGGAGCGGCATGCTGGCCTTGCCGGGCTGCTGTTTTGCCTTAACGGCGTATGGGGATGGATCGTTGGGTCGGTCCTGGGCAAGCGGGAGCGCCTGGCCCTGCAACGCATGAATGCCAGACAGGCCGCGGCGGATGGCAATTAACGTTCCCCGAACCATGTCCTCTCTTTCTGATAGCATCACCTGTTGACCATGCCCATGCACAAACTACATCTTGTACCCCTTGGCGGCCTGGGCGAGTTCGGTATGAACTGCATGGCCGTCCGTTGGGGAGACGATATTCTCGTCATCGACGCCGGCCTGATGTTCCCGGAATCCGAACTGCTTG
>DAHUXF010000135.1 GCA_027307295.1 Acidobacteriaceae bacterium | reverse complement strand
GCGTACCGCGCACCGATCCCTACTCCTTCACCCGCTTCGGCCGGGAATGGCTGGCGTGGGACTGGTTGTCGGATGCCGCGCTGGGCGCCGCGCATCGCGCCGCGGGTCTTTCCGGCGTCGCGCTGCTGACGGCCACGGCCATCGCTCAAGTGGTTTCGGATCGCCAACAGTTGGCCGAATTTTTGCAGGGGATGAAAGAACACTGGCGCAGCTTCATCTCTGAGCCAACTGCGAGTGAAGAACAGGCGCAGCGCAGTTTTTCCGCAGCCTCAGATGAGCTTCGGGCCATGGTTTCGCTGAGTTGTTTGCCTTCTTCAACACCACAACCACAGCCTTTAGCCGAGCGTTGGCGTCAGATTCTTGCGTCTCATTTGTCGAACATGCGGGCGTTGGCGGCTGATAATTTGCTGGTCCACCCCCTTACGGGTATACCGGCCAAAGGTCCAGGTGAGTTGGAAGCAGCTTTGCAAAATATCATGCTTTCACAGATCCACATGATGAACAATCGGCTTGGAATTGTTCCGCAGCAGGAATTTCTCTTTGCTTCCATTCTTTTGTTGGCACTGGCAAGTCTTTCATGATCTGGCCGGTCAAGCGATTTTTGCAACCGGCCTGGCTTGCTGTTGCAATGGGACTCAACTGACAAGCGGGACCGGAGAAGAGGACGACCATGGCAAACAATGCGACATCTGTTCCGCAGAATATGGTACACAACAGCATCGCTCCGTCACCTGCAAGTTCCGAGATGCGTGTTGCCATTGTGTGCATGCCATGGGGATCCATTCAAAAACCATCCCTGGCCATGGGCATCCTCAAGCGTCTTATTGCCGACGCTGGCTTTACTCCAGAACTGCATTATTTAAACTTCACGTTTGCCGCCCAGATCGGCCTGAAGGCCTATGAAGATATCGCTGGCGGGGCGTTTTTTTACCAGGAATGGTTTTTTTCTCAGTATTTGTTTGGCGCCGATGGCACTGGAGAGATGCAGAATCGCTGGGAGCAAATGCTGGCCGACGACGATGCAGGTTCAATGTTGCGAAGCATGACTGGCCACCCCGGCAGAGATGACTATTTCAAATCCCTGGCAGAATCTGAAATACCCCGCTTTCTGGATGCAGCATTTCAGCAGGTCGATTGGCAGCGATACAAGATCGTCGGATTTACCACCACCTTCGCCCAGTCCCTGGCCTCGCTTGCCATAGCGAAACGAATCAAGGCTGCTTACCCTGAGATCAGGATTGTCTTTGGCGGCGCCAATGTCGATTCCGAGATGGGCAATGAGTTTGTCCGGGCGTTTCCGTGGGTTGATCATGTGGTTCACGGCGAGGCCGAATACACCTTCCCGCAGTTATTGTCCGCAATTTCAAGGGACGATAGCATCATCCGCATTCCCGGTGTCAGTTCGCGCAACGGTGAGGCCATCTTTGATGGTCATTTAGAAGCAGGAACACCCGTTGATATCAACCACAGCCCCGCTCCTGACTACACCGATTATGTCGCGGCGATTGAAGCAAACGGATTCAAAGGAGCATTCAAGCTACAACTATTCTATGAGAGCTCTCGTGGTTGCTGGTGGGGAGAAAAACACCACTGTACTTTCTGCGGATTAAATGGTGGAACGATGACGTTTCGCCAGAAAAATCCTGAGACAACATTGAAGGAAGTTCTGAATCTGGCGCGCGAACACAATTGTTTATCGCTTTCGGCAACGGACAATATTTTATCGAACCAGGCCTGGAAGACTTTTCTTCCTCAACTGGCTAGTCTAGATTTGGACATAGGGCTGTTTTATGAAGTCAAAGCAAACCTTTCTTTCGAGCAACTGGTAACTCTCAAGTCTGCCGGTGTGCGAGAGATACAACCGGGTATCGAGAGCTTTAGCACACGCGTCCTCAAACTAATGGATAAAGGGGTGACTGGAATCCAAAACATCCAACTGCTGAAGTGGTGTTACGAACTCGGGATTCGCCCGGTCTGGAATATCCTTTATGGGTTCCCGGGGGAAAGCGATGAAGACTACGCTGAGATGGCTGACGTGGTCCGCTCCATTAGCCACTTGTATCCTCCTGGTGACACGCCGCAGGTTATGTATGAGAGGTTTAGTCCTTATCATTTCAAAAGCGAGACTTATGGCATTAGCCTGCGGCCTGCCCGTGAATATCAGTACATATTTCCCATGCAAAGAGTCGCTTTTGATCGAATTGCCTATTTCTTTGAAGACCGGAACCAGCAGAATTCCGAGTTGGCCCGTGCGCGCATTCATCCCGTGTTGACCGAAGTTGCGCGGTGGAAGGAGAGCTGGGAAAAGCAAGACCGCTATTTGTTTTATGAAAAAGGGCCAGGCTTCCTGCTTATCTATGACAATCGACCCCGCAGTACTAGCGGACCAGGCGAAGCGCGTTTGATGAAGTTAGGCGGTCAGATCGCTGAGGTTTACCACTTTTGCCACGGAATTCGCTCCAAGCGCGCGATCATCGAAAGATTTGGGGATGGCGACAACGAATCCAGTTCGCGTAACCAGTCGCTCATCAAAGCGCTCAATGCTCTTGCACTTCAAGGGCTATTACATGTTGAAGGTGAGCGTTATCTTGCTCTGGCAGTCAGAAAGAAGTCACGACAGTTTTGGCCAGATAAATATTGATTTCTTCCGGAAATAACGTTCCAGGCTAACCTGATGGCTATCCGCTTTGAACTATGCCGAATTATGATGATATTTCATAAAAATTCGTTGATTTTATCTTGTGTAAGCCATACCATCGTAAGCTCTTGGGCCATTGATTTGCGGTTACCGGTCGACTTGATTGTGCTGTAACTTGCCTCATATCGATCAGCCAGTTCAGTACGGAGGACGAATATGAAGATCGTGTTGATCCATCCCCCGCTCGATGATCCTACGATTCCTTATCACGCGACGGCTTACCTGGCCGGTCATCTGCGCGCCAAAGGTTTCGATGATGTTGTCATGCGTGATGTCAATATTGAGTATGTGGATGACGCCGTCAAGGCGGATACCGTCCGTTGGGTGTACGAAGAGATCGAAAGGCATATTGAGAAGTTCAAGCAAGCAGGCGAGCTTGGCTACCAGGACCAGGAAGCGTATTACAGATTACTCGCCAAACCGCGGATCGATCCTGCGGAAATTACCGAAGCTGTATCGACTCTTCGCGACAAGGACAGGTTCCTTGACTATCCCCGTTATCTGAAAAGCGTCAGCATCCTGGCTGGCTATATGGGCGTTATTGGCGCCCTGTGCTATCCGGCGGAAAATCATGGATTCCAGCAGGCGATTGGCGGCCACTTTTCCTTAGCCAACATGGACGACCTCTTGGATGAGTCTCTGTCGGACCGCGTGTGCTTCCCGTTCAACCGATACTTCCATCAGCACATCGTGCCTGATCCTGATTTCCATGGTGGAGACTTGTTCGCGATCAGCATTGTCTATGATCATCAGCTTTATCATGCATTCCATTTTGCCCGGCTTTTGAAGAAGCAATGGCCATCCAAAAAGGTGGTTTTTGGCGGCACTGCGATCACCCAGATGTACAAATACATGGTCGACAAAAGCAAAATGCGAAAACTCTTCAGCTATTGTGATGGCATTGTGGTCGGGGAGGGAGAAACCGCCATATGCGAGATAGCTGCGGCGAACGGCGAGTTCGCCGGTCATAAATTCGCAAATACGATTACCTACTCCAAGCAGGAAGATAAGCTGGAGTTCCCCGATATCCGCTATGAAAACGTCTCTGCGCTGGGTGCTCCGATCTATGATCATCCATGGCATTTGTATCTTTCGCCCGAACGCGGCGTAAACTATTCCCCCACGCGTGGTTGCTATTGGAACCGCTGCACCTTCTGTGACTACGGATTGAATACTGACAAGCCTACGTCACCCTGGCGGGAACGCACCATCGCACAAGTTATCAGCGATCTGCAAAGCGCAAAAACTGCTTTCGGAATAAATTATGTCTATTTTGCGGTTGACGTTATGGCGCCCGGCTATCTGGAACGCCTGTCAGATGCCATTGTAGATGCCGGTCTGGACATCAAATGGGCGGCTGAGTTGCGGATGGAGCGAATCTTTTCCGTGGAGCGAGCGCAAAAAATGTCGAAAGCGGGATGCGTTTGTGTCTCGTTCGGTATGGAATCAGGCAATCAGCGGATTTTGGACCTCATCGATAAAGGCACCAAGTTGGACTATATGGCTGTTACCATGAAGAACTTTGCGACCGCTGGAATAGCCTGCCAATTGATGGCCTTTACCGACTTCCCTACCGAAACCCCGGATGAGAAGACGGCGACCTATGAATTCATCCGCAACAATCGCGATTATTGGTCGGCGGGAGGGGTGGGCGCCTTTCTTCTCACCGGCACTTCAATGCTCGCAAAGAATCCGGAAAAGTTTGGCATCACGCTGATCGAGACAAAAGATGCGGACGTTCGCAGGACAGTCGCTTATCGCGTTGACGGCGAGACAGGACAGAGAATGACCCTCACCGAAGACGCTGACGCATCCTTTGATGACGATGGCGGGATCTTTCCGGCTGTTCTGTTTCGGCCCTGGGCCGGAGGAACTGATTCTCTGCATACAATGATTTACTTCGGTAAGTATGGCCGGGATTTTTTCAAGTCTTCAAGCTTATTCCAGGTGGATGAAGTGGATGGGCTTACTGATGATGATATCCGCAAGCTTTCCGTGGCCGTACATGGCAACCTTGCAGAATCCAGGTTTGACCTGGGTGAAATTGTCAAGAACCGCCGGCTATATCCTCTTTATATACAGCAGCGCGTCAGCATTCCGGCAGAACCCACATCAGGCGCTTTCTTAGAATGGGCAAAATCCATGCCCTTGGCTGCCCCTCAGGATGAAAGCAACTATTGGATCGTCCTGGAAGGCAAATGCGGGAAACTCAACAAACTGGTCTATAAGCTGCTGCTGTCTGCGGCGCGCAAGCCCGTTGCGGTATCTGAAATTCTTGCGCGCTGTCCTGAAGAGTTGCGTCAGCGTGTATTCACCTATCTCATCGGACTGGAAAGCAATGGATTTATTCTCTTCAAAAATGGCGAGCGCATCGTCAGAAAGGCCGCAACAACTGACCGGAGCGCTGCTGAGCGCCAGTGGATGCGACCGCAACCGCTATGGAAGATGAATGCAGCAAGAAAAGACAGCGTGGAACAGACCGTGAGCGATACTTAGGCACTGCCGGAATCTGTTGCTTGCAGGGAATGACAAACGGCGAAGGGGTCCCGCCAGGCTTTCCGCGCTGCTACGTGAAGTAGTCTGGCCCTGCAAGCCACTCTGGCTTTAATTAGCCTATTCGTTTCTCAGCACACCCAACATCGCGGGAGCTGATTTCAGGACGGCGAAATCACCTGCTCACCATCGACCGTCGAGGACTTCCTGTTTCAAAGTGGCCGCAGCAAATGATGCGCTTCCCCTGCGGCGAATGAAAGCCAACTGCCAGCGACTGTTTGCGTTGGAGATCGGACATGTTCCACGGGAGTTCGCGAATCTTGGCGTCTGAGGGCAGCCAAGCGGCCGAAATCGTCGGTAACGTTTGCGCTCCGGCTCCCGTGGCCATCGCCACGAGCGTAATGATGAGAGCTACGCTTTGGATCAGCTGCGTGCGAGTCGTCCGGAGACGGACCAGCCGGCGCACGTCAGAAAGCGCGACAATGAGCACGCAAACCATCACGGCGAAGGGGAATGATTTTGTTGCTTAGGTGTTGATCGCATTCACAATCTCCGCAGCCTTTGTAGGCGCAAGCTGCGGAGTGCTGATTTCGGCCAGAAGGTTCGCCTTGAACAGCCAGCAGCATGCAACCGCGCTGGCACTGTCAAGAACCAGCCGGATGCTGGCACGGGGCCATGTCCAATAGCGGCGAAACAGGTTGACTGCCGCCAGGACGATGTTGGCCATGGCGATAAATAGGAAAGCCCAGAAGAAACCGTGCCAGGCGGGCGTGAGCACGATGCGAACGCCTGCACGGTCGAAAATGATTTGAGACCACATGCCGCTCACCCACCACACAGCGAAGACCAGGTTGGCCGTCAGCTCCAGGATGGGATTGAATCGCGGGATCCGGTTGGGGTCGCGCACGGGAGGCAGCTTGCGTGGATCCCAGTTCTCGAGAAATCTGGTTTTGGATTGCACCCTTTCCAGGACTGCGAAGACAGCCGTGACGACGCCAATGGCAATGAAAGTCGCATTCCAGAATGTTGGCCATGCGCGCGTCAGATAAGCCGTCACGGCATGCGGTGAGCGATAAATCGGATCAAGAAGCATCAGGCCGATCCACAGCAAGAGCCGAGGTACCAGGTAGCACAGGACTACGATGGTCACCACAACGCGGTAAACGGGAAACAGAATCGGGCCGATCAAATATTGCTGCGGCAAATACCGGTTTGCCACGAACAACGGGCGGCCACGCTCCATAAGAATGGATGCGATCTCCGCGTCGTTAAGCTTGCGCCCGAGTTTGGCCTCCTGTTCCTCGATTTGAGACCGAATGTCTTCCGACAGTTCCGCGACAATATCATCCTGCTGCGCCCTGGGCAGCCAGAATTTGATGGCGTGCAAATAACGATCAAGAAGTTCCATGAGACGGCTCCTTTAAAATTTCATCCAGTGAAGAATTAATGCCCTGCCACTCGGCGAGCAGTTGCTTCAGAATCTGCTTGCCTTCGGGCGATAGCCGGTAAAACCGCTTGTTGCGTTTGTCTTCTTCGCGCCATTGGCTATTGAGCAGGCCTTGACTCTCCAGCCGCCGCAGCAACGGGTAGAGAGTGCCTTCGTCAATCTCCATTCCGTGCTCGGCCAGAACCTTCCGCAACGTGTAGCCGTACTGCTCGGTCCGGAGCGTTACCAGGACGGCCAGAACCAGGCAGCCGCGGCGGAGTTCGAGACGGAGGTTTTCGAAGAGGTCGGACGTTCCGGGTTGTGTGCTGTGTGCCATAACCTATGCGAAACATACTGTATGGTACACAGTTTAAAATGTCAAGTGGTTTTTAAGAGCTTTTTCGGTCTTGGCAGAAGGCCTTGACATTTCAGGGGTGACCGCATCCCCTCGCTCTTCCCACCAACACTTACCGCAAACATTTTGGGTCACGTCGATATTCGCGTGACCCAGAATGTCCCGCACACTCCGGCTTGTGTCTTTTCGTGGTCTGCATCAGACGCCTGCGTAACATCGCTGGCAATCGTATCCTCAACCTGTGGCTGGTGCGGAGGCTCAGAAAATACCCTTTAATTAGCGTTTATTGTTCTAATCGGCCGAGTCCGAATCTCCGCAAAGCCTGATGGCAGGCATGCGCGGGTAAATTGGATTTCGGGTGTATAGGTGCGATATCTGCAATGGACTTGTCTATTCTT
>DAHUXF010000134.1 GCA_027307295.1 Acidobacteriaceae bacterium | reverse complement strand
GTGCGATGGTGGCGGGCTCGAGCGAGCGCTACTTCCAGAACGCCGAGGGCGACTCTTCCATCGGCCTCGAAGACGGCGACCACAACCAGAATCGCCTGGCCAAGCTGGTTCCCGAAGGCATCGAGGGACGCGTACCCTATCGCGGATCGGTGGCCATGATCGTTCACCAGATGGTGGGCGGGCTGCGTTCAGGCATGGGCTATTGCGGCTGCGCCAGTATTGCCGAGTTGCAGCAGAAGGCTCGCTTCGTGCGCATCAGCAATGCCGGCCTGCGTGAGAGCCACGTGCACGACGTCATCATCACCCGGGAAGCGCCGAATTACAGGCTGGAATAGGCAGGCTACTTTGTCATCAATGACTCTTCCGAACCCTTTCCCTGCTTCTTCCATGCGCAAGCTGCTGGTGTGGCTGCCCACCTTGATCTGGCTTGGCGTGCTGGCTGGTTTCTCCACGGACGTGTTTTCCGCCGAGCACACCGGCGGCGTCCTGAGGAAGATCATCCATGCGCTGTTCGGGGCCATCTCCGACCACCGTTTTCAGCAGGTACACTTCCTGGTGCGCAAGACCGCTCATTTTGTGAGCTATGGATTGTTGAGCGCATTTGCTTTCTTCTCATGGCGCGGGACATGGCCCTCGGCAACGCGCTGGAGTCTGCGCTGGACCAATCTGGCTTTGCTGATGACCCTGGTTGCCGCCAGCCTGGATGAGTTCCACCAAAGCTTCATTCCATCGCGCACCGCCAGCTACCATGACGTGATTCTTGATATGACGGGTGCACTCTTCTTCCAGTTGGTGATTGTGGCCTGGATTAACCTGAGATACCCAGCCACGAGCGAGCAATAGAGGCCTTTTTTGGTCAATTTCTACCGTACTGGCTCTGGCTGAGCGCAGCCATTCCTTCATCTTGGCCCAACTTTGTTTGATGCTATCCCAAAATGGAACTTAGCCCTACGCCCACTCCCCTCTTCCCACCACCCTGACTGTTATAATCTCGCCATGAAAACATCACCAATCCAACGCTTACTCTCAGTTGTCATGATCTTTACTTTTCTGGCATCACAGGGCTGGGCCACCTGCGGAGGAGGCGGTGGTGGCGGCATGGGTGGCATGGGCGGCGGAGGCATGTCCGGCAGCAGCACACAGACCTATCAGGTGCCGTGGAAGCTGGTGAAGCCGGAAGACGGGCCGATGAAAGAAGGCCTGGCCTTTTACTGGTTCCCAACCGGCCCTGAAGAAGTGCAGAAATCAAGCCTGCGCGAATCGCGCACGCTCCAGTTGTATTCGCAGCAGTGCGTCACCATGGGCATTGTGGATGTGCGCTCACCCTACGGGCAAAAATATGTTCCCGATGGACAGCTTCCGGTAGCCGTGCTGGTGCAGGCCGATGGCACCGTGGTGAACAAAGTTGAAAACAAGAACGGCAGGCTCAGCGTGAGTGACCTGGAAAAGCTGCTGGAAAGCGAGATGAAGAAGCGCGAAGCGGCCATCAAGGAAAAGATGGAAGACGCCAAGGCCAAGGCCAAAGCGGGCGACAACCAGACGGCCATCGCCGAGCTGCGCCAGGTAGTGGACCAGAAATGCATGTTCCCCAACCGGGCCAAGGACGCGGTGAAGCAACTTAAAAAACTGGGCGTGACGGACCTGAACGCAGATGCCATGCCGGACGGGCCTGATTTCAGTCCGGCGGTAAGCGCCAGAATCCAGAAGACGATGGCTTCCGGCCTGAAGGCCGAGAACGACGCGAAATATACGGAAGCGCAGAAGTTCTATCAGGCCGCGCACCTGATTGATCCGAATGATCCCACGCCGCTGCGCTACCTGGGCGAGCTCTACCGGCACCACACCGGCGAGTGGGACAAAGCACGGCAGACCTTTGACCAGATCCTGTCCATGCCTGCCGATCCGCTTTCACGCGCCGTGGCGCTGCATGGTCTGGGCAAGATGACGATCCATGAAGGTGACTTCAAAAAAGGCCTGGGGCTGATGGAAAGTTCGGTGAAGGAGTATCCTCTGGCGCTGGCGTACCGGAACCTGGCCGTTTACTGGAACTCAGAAGGCGACAAGGCAAAGGCCGACCAGTACACGCGGGAAGCTCTGGCGCTTGATCCGCATGAGCCTTTCAACCTGATCTTTGCCGCAGCTTTCATGGCCGGCAACGGTCATGGCGACGAAGCGTTGAAGATCGCCAAAGAGAATGAAGCGATCCTGTGCGCTTCTTACAACCTGGCGGCAATCTATGCTCAACTGGGCCAGAAGGACAAAGCGCTGTCTCTGCTGAAGCGTCATTTCTTTGAGTATGAGCGGTATCAATCTGTCCGCAGCAAAGAGATGATGGAAGCCAGGGTAGATGCCGTGTTTGCGTCCCTGTATCAGGACGCGGCCTTTGTGGCCCTGACCAGCGGCGCGGACGGACGCCTGCCGCTCCCGGCCATGGGCGGCAGCAAGCCAGCAGGCAACTAAGCATAATTCCCGCAGAATGTAATCCGGGCATAGAGTGCAGACTCTATGCCCTGAATTATTTAAGACAAGGGAACGCCACCAGATCTGACGGTGGAACCAGCATTCTCCTGCACCAGGGCCATCTGCTTTCCCATGCGCCGTATCACTTCTGTACAGGCCGCCACGGTTTCATCGTCTGTCTCCGCGGCGCGCACCAGATCAATGACTGTGGCGGCGTGTGGGGGGTTCTTAAAACGCAGGCCAAGAATTTTTGGCGCGCGATAGGTGACCGTCGCCAGCTCCGTCACGCTGAGCGCCATGGAATTCACCGCCAGAATGGTTCCCGGCTTTGCGGTTTTATCCAGCAAAGTGAGAATTTCCAGCTTTGATTCCAGTTCATCCGGAACGGATTCAATCACCAGATCGGCCTCACGCGCAGCCTGCTCCACCGTGGAAGCATATTCCAGGCGGACCAGCGCGGCATGCGCATCCTGTGCGGTAACGTGGCCTTGCGCGATGGATTGCTCAATGTTCCCGCGAATTTCAGCTTCAGCATTGCGCAGGCTGGCTGGGAGAATATCTTCCAGAATCGTGTGATAGCCGCCAAGAACGGACAACTGAGCAATGCTGCGTCCCAACGCCCCGGCGCCGATCACGGCAATGCTCCGGATTTGCGCCATTTCAGCCTTTGTCCAGCATCTCCAGGGTCTTGACGAAGCTGGGCTCTGAGCTGCGCATATAGTCGGCAAGACGCTTGCGCTCTTCCGGCGTCATGCCGGAAATTCCTACATGAATGCGCCGGACCGTAGCGGCGATATCGTCCACATAATTCATCATTCGAATCAGTTCACCGGTTGCTTGCATGCTGGCAGTAGCTCCTTTATTCAAATAACTATTCTCAACTGTTCAGCATGAATTAGTAAAGCTGGCGGCGAATTTCCTTTTCGGCCTGCGCGCGGATTTCGAATCCTGCATCTAAGGTGAAAGGCAGTTGTGTGCCTTCAGGACTGCCCGGCAAGATACCAGACCCCCATGCGAGCCAATCCCGCGATCCTTACCACTGAATCAAGCGGCATCTCGGAGTGCCTTGACCGTCTGGCGGCGGAAAAGCGCACCGCGCGTCCACTCTCAACCTACCGGTTGCAGTTCCACGCCGGCTTTCCTTTTGAACATGCGCGGCGCATGGTGGGATACCTGCACGCGCTGGGAATCTCACACGTGTACTCCTCCCCGATTTTAAAGGCTCGCGCCGGCAGCCAGCATGGCTATGACATTACGGACCACAACCTGCTCAATCCGGAAATCGGCAGTTATGAACAACTGCAGGACCTGGTGCGCGAACTGAAGAATTACGGCATGGGGCAGGTGCTGGATTTCGTTCCCAACCACATGGGAATCGGGCCGGGGACGAATCCATGGTGGTGGGACGTTCTTTCCAGCGGGCGCGCCTCTGAGTTCGCGGAATTTTTTGATCTTGATTGGGACCCGGTCAAGCCGGAGCTGCGCAACAAAATATTGCTGCCCATCCTGGGCGACCAATATGGCGCGGAACTTGAAGCCGGCCACATTCGTCTGGTGCTGGAAGACAACAAGTTTCACATGAATTATTACGACAAGATGCTGCCGCTTGATCCGCAGACCATCCCCATGCTTTTTGAACGTATGACCTTTGAGACGGCGGCCCAGGAGTTGCCCGCCAGCCTGCGTGACCTGCTTTCCGGATTGCGCAACATGCCGGTGCACAGCGCCACCGAAGGCGATCTGGTCCGGCAGCGCCGGCGCGCCATCCCTTCACTGACGCAGGCGCTGGAGCAACTGCTGGAGAAATCTCCGGAAGCCCGAGCATGCGCGGAAGCCGCCGTCGCCCAGGTCAACGGTTCGCCCGGCAACCCGCACAGTTTTGATCTGCTGCACCGCATTCTGGAAGCGCAGGTTTACCGGCTTTCGCATTGGCGCGTCTCTGGTGAAGAGATCAACTACCGCAGGTTTTTTGACGTAAATGATCTCATTGGCCTGAGCATGGAAAACCCGCGCGTCTTTGCCGCCACACATCAACTTCTGCGGCACCTGCTGGCAGATGACATGATCCAGGGCCTGCGCATTGACCATTGTGACGGCCTGCTCAATCCGCGCCAGTACATGATTCGTCTCCAGATGCTGTATGCCGCCAGCCAGTGCTGCGGAGCGTCGCCCCGGCCTCCGTTGGCGGAAAATGGAATCGAGCTGGAGTTGCAGCAGATTTTCGGCCAGCATGACTGGCTCAACAGCCGCTCCCTGCTCTATACCGTGATGGAAAAAATACTGGAACCCGGCGAAGACCTGGCGCGTGAATGGCCGGTTGACGGCACGTCAGGGTATGACTTCACCATGCTGGTGAACGGCATTTTTATTGACCGCCGCAATGAGCGCGCCTTCACCAACCTTTACCAGCGTTTTGCTGGCTTTTCCGAGGATCCGGAAACGGTGATCTACAACAGCAAGAAACTGATCATGCAAGCGTCTCTGGACAGCGAAGTCAACGTCCTGGCGCACATTCTTGACGCCATTTCCGTCACGGACCGCTATGCGCGCGACTTTACCCGCAAGGCCCTGCGCGATGTGGTCCGCGAGACCATTGCCTGTTTCCCGGTGTATCGCACCTATATTGACGAACGCGGACAAATGACTGACCGCGACCGTGCCTATATTAATGAGGCTATCGCCAAAGCCAAGCGGCGCAATCCCGACAAAGCCCCGGCGAGCTTTGATTTTCTGCGCGACATTCTTCTGCTCAAGCGCAAAGAGGGCGAGGACGAATCCGATCTTTACCGCCGCAAGATTTACTTTACTCTCAAATTCCAGCAGCTCACCGGCCCCGTCATGGCCAAGGGAATGGAAGACACGGCTTGCTACGTCTATAACCGGTTCATCGCAGTCAATGAAGTAGGCAGCTCGCCATGGCAGTTCGGCGTGAGCGTGGAAGAATTTCACGCCGGAAATCTCAAACGGGCGGAAAACTGGCCCTATTCCATGCTGGCTACCTCCACGCATGACACCAAGCGCAGTGAAGACGTACGCGCGCGCCTGGACGTGCTCTCTGAAATCCCCAAGCTATGGGGCGCGCAGGCGGGCAAGTGGCGCAAATCCAACCGGACACACAAGCGCATGTTGCCGGACGGACGAAAGGTCCCGGACGCAAACGAAGAGTACATGCTTTATCAAACCCTGGTTGGCTCCTGGCCTTTCGAGCTTTCTAACGGGGCCGTACCGGCGGATTACGTGGAACGCATCAAGCAGTACATGACCAAGGCCGTGCATGAAGCCAAGGTCAACCTGAGCTGGATCAATGATGATCCGGCTTACGTGGAAGCTTTGCAGCACTTTGTGGAACGTATCCTTCAACCTGTAAACGGTCCGCATGCCCATGCTTTTCTGGAACAGTTCCGGGCATTCTTACCAGCCGTAGCTTTTTTTGGCGCTATCAATTCGCTGGCCCAGCGTCTTCTGATGATTACTTCGCCCGGCAATCCCGATATCTATCAAGGGACTGAGCTGTGGGATTTAAGCCTGGTAGATCCGGACAATCGCCGGCCCGTAGATTTCTCGCTGCGGCAGCAGTTGCTTGCCGGACTTGACCGCCGCGCGGAAGCCGGCAACCTTCCGGAACTATGTGGCGAGCTGTTGCAAAACTATCAGGATGGCCGAATCAAAATGTGGACCACCATGCAGGCGCTTCGACTGCGCCGCGACCGCCGCGAGCTGTTTCAATTGGGTGGATACCGCCCACTGCATGCCACTGGAACCAGGCAGCAGCATATGGTGGCTTTTGCTCGCGAACACAAGAAACAGGTGGCCATCACAGCAGTGCCCAGGCTCAGCTATACGCTGGCCGGGGGCAAAGTGTATCCAGCTTTTGGAGATCTGTGGAACGGCACGGAGCTGCCTGTCCCTCCGCATGCGGCAGAATGCCTGGACAATGTGTTTACCGGAGAAAGAATCAAGGTCACGGCAAACCGCACGCTGCCAGGCCGCGAACTCTTCCGCCATTTTCCGGTCGCTTTACTGGTGAGCGGCTGAGTGCGCGGGTGCGCGATCACTCACCAGGGAAAGCGCGGCCAGCTTCTCTTCAATCGCCCGCGTCAGATCTTCCGCCGCAAAACGCCAGCCCCAGTTGCCGGTACTGCGCGAAGGCGTATTCATGCGGGCTTCACTGCCCAGGCCGAGCACATCCTGCAACGGCAAAATCGCCATCTGCGCCACCGAGCCCAGGGCCGCCCGGATGAACGCCCAATGGATCCCGTCTTTAGGTTCGCCCATGTAGGTGGCCGCATGCTTGCGCTCGTCTTCTGAAGCTGATTCCGTCCACCATCCCACTGTGGTGTCATTGTCATGCGTGCCGGTATACACCACGCAATTGGGCTCGAAATTCTGCGGCAGGTACATGTGCGCGCCGGGATCGCCAAATCCAAATTGCAGGACCTTCATTCCCGGAACGCCCAGCCGCTCCCGCAACGCATGCACTTCCTCAGTAATCAGGCCCAGGTCCTCGGCGATAAAAGGAAGGTCGCCCAGCCGTTCCCGCAATACCCGGAATAAATCATCTCCCGGACCTTTCACCCATCTGCCGTGGACCGCCGTTGGTTCATCGGCGGGAATTTCCCAATAGCTCTCAAATCCCCGGAAATGGTCCAGTCGGACGATATCGCACGTATGCAACGCCCAGCTCATGCGTTGCACCCACCAGTCATACCCCCGGTCCTTGAGCACATCCCAGCGATACAAAGGATTTCCCCAGCGCTGGCCTGTGACGCTGAAGGCATCCGGCGGGACGCCGGCAACTACGGTTGGCGCAAGATTTTCATCCAGCAGAAAAAGATCGGGATTGCGCCACACGTCGGCGCTGTCATAGTTCACAAAGATTGCCACGTCGCCGATGATTTTGATGCCGCGCTCCCGGCAGTAATGGCGCAGAGAC
>DAHUXF010000133.1 GCA_027307295.1 Acidobacteriaceae bacterium | reverse complement strand
ATCCCCTTCCCAAAACTTCAACGAAGCAGCTATTGTCACGGCGTTCCTCACTGGAAGCCGCTTTGGTTTATTATTCAGACGGATAAACGGCTTGACCGCAAGGCTACCCTCATATGCCGCCTTCGTCAAGTAAACAATCGTCTAGCCGATGAGAAGGCTCGTTTGCCAGCTCGTAATCAAAGCATTTGGTGGGAACTGTGGCTTCGGCCACAGATGGCGCAGGATCACACAGACATGATAAATTCAGCCGATGGCCGCATTTTGCGGTGTGGAGGTTACCGATGAAGATTCGTTTTATCCTGGTTCTGTTGGTGCTGGCGGCTTCGAGTGTGACCGTCAGCAATGCCGGCGCTAAGCCGGTCAGCCCGGCGACAATCTCGCCATTCAACTGTTGCAACCCCTGTCCTCCGATCTGTCCTTAACAATCAAGCACAAATCAGTAGTTGCCAACTAATGCACGAATAGAATAGGGCTGGCCTTTCCGAAGCAGACTTTAAAGGTGCAGCCCTATTGCTCGTTCGTCCCAGTTCAGGCGGTCGTTCCACCCGTCTCAGTGGTATGGGAGAAATCTGAAAGATAGTCGGTAACAGTTGAAGAACTGGCGCGCCTGGTGAGATTCGAACTGCTCGTGTTGTCGATGAAGGCAGGCGAAAGAGGGCGTCATGGGCTTTTATGCAACGCGAAGAGTCCGGTACAGGCCCTAAGGCCAAAGGAATTGCCAGTGTGTTTAAGTCATCATTAAATCAAAAGTTCTAAAATCGTCCGCTAGGGCCGACCAAATCGACAACTTCAGAAGACCCAATCAAAATCTGAGCCCCGGACTCAATAAAGGTGGACATCCCGATGTTCCAAGACTTCCTATGTGAGAAACAGTACCTTTGCCTCATCACGCGATGAGCTGTCGACAAAACTGTACCACCACCCCAAAATTGAGCTTTTGCGAACCGCAGGGTCACATGCCGTCTGGGGCATCCGGGTTGTCTTGCGCTCCCTTCGCGGGCTAGAATGCTAGTGCTGACTCATATTGCGCGTGACTTGTAACAAATGAGACTCGTTGAAACTGTGAAGGCAATGACTCCAAAGGCCATGCGTCGCGTGTTGATTGTTGAAGATACTCCTTCTGACGCGCGGCAATCTATTGCTGTGGTGAAGAAGCTCGGGGCCCAGGAAGTGACCGCCCTGAATAACATTGCTTCGGCCATGCTCCTGCTGCAGGATGTTGTTGAAGGAAAACAGCCGCCTCCTGATTTGATCCTGCTGGATCTCTCTTTTCCCAAAGAGAGCGGGTTTGAGGTACTGCGCTTTTGGAAATCGAATCCCAAGCTCAAGGCTGTCCGGGTGGTCGTGTGGACAGTAATGGGAGAAACCGAGCAGAAGCTGTGTAATTTTTTTGGCGTCGACCAGGTAATTGTAAAGTGGGCCGGCCCAAGAGAATTGGAAGAGGCCCTGCGGGCATACACCATCGCCCCCGATTCAGCAGCATCTTAAGGGAATCCCATTCGAGAAAGAGCGTGCTGAGGCAGCTTTTCTGATCAAGTCCGGCATCCAACTCATTTGGGTCTATTCGAAACAAATTTCCACGTCTGACAACCATACGTGTAGCCGCCAGTGCGACTTGCGGGCCTGTTGGTAGCCGTCGGGATTTCGGCCTTTTCTATTCCCAAGATTACTTAGTTTGTGCCTAACGCAAGGCGCTAGCATGGAGGAGCGTGCATGAGCAAACTGCCGGAAATCATCCAGAATCACGAAGAAGGGATCAGGTCAGAGTGGTTGAAGGCGATGAGCACCACGGTCCGTCGCAGTGACCTGATGACGGATTCAGAAATCCAGTCGCAGACTCGCGAACTGCTGGCCGCCATCGTGGCCGGAGTAAAGTCCCGTGATATTACTGATCTGGATGCACAAGCCTGGACGCAGACACGCGAGGTGCTGCAATCGATTTCTGCGTCACGAGCACGTCAGGGCTTTACCCCCAGCGAGACCACGATGTTTGTGTTGTCGCTGAAGCAGCCACTGTTCACGGTGATTCGCAAAGAGCTTTCCAAGACTCCGGATATCGTGTTTGACGAGCTTTGGGCGGCCACCCTGCTTCTGGACAAGCTGGCACTATTGACCACGGATGCGTTCCTGGAAACGCGGGAGCAGATCATTTTCCGGCAGCAGCAGGAGCTGATGGAACTTTCCACGCCTGTGGTCAAATTGTGGGAAGGCATCTTGGCCCTGCCCATCATAGGAACGCTAGATAGCGCGCGCACACAGGTCGTGATGGAATCACTGTTGCAGGCGGTGGTGCAGAGCAATTCCCGCATTGCCATTATTGATATCACGGGTGTTCCCACGGTAGATACGCTAGTGGCTCAGCACCTTCTGAAAACCATTACCGCCGCGCGGCTTATGGGAGCGGAATGCATCATCAGCGGCGTACGTCCGCAGATTGCCCAGACTATCGTGCACCTGGGGATTGATCTCAGCGGCGTGATCACCAAGGCCAGAATGGCAGATGCGTTTGCGCTGGCGCTGCAACGCAGCGGGCGCGCTGTTGTTGCGACCCAAAACGGAGCCGGCGCAAAGAAGCAAGAAGCAAAAAAGGAGGAGTAAATGGAGCGCATACCAATCCTCCGTATGGGGCAGTTTCTGCTCGTGACGATCCAGGTGGACATGCATGACCGGCTGGCCATGCAACTCCAGGATGATCTGACGCAACGCATTTCTGAGTGGAATTCCAAGGGCGTGCTGATCGATATTTCTACGCTTGAGATTGTGGATTCCTTCATCGGACGAATGTTGGCCAATATTGCCGCCATGGCGCGGGTGTTGGACGCAGAAGCCGTGGTGGTTGGTATGCAGCCGGCTGTCGCAATTACCCTGGTTGAGCTGGGGATGTCACTCGAGGGCGTGCGTACAGCACTCAATGTGGAATCAGGCATGGAACTTCTCTACGAGCTGCGCGGCGATTTCCATGAGGAGATTGGTGGATGAGGTCCACGAAACGTGAGACGCTGCCTATCGCCACGTCGGCTGACGTTGTGTTGGCAAGGCAAAAGGTGCGCCAATGGGCCATAGAGATGAAATTTACCCTGGTGGACCAAACCAAGCTGGTTACTGCGGCCAGCGAACTGGCCCGCAATGCACTTGATCACGGCAAGGGCGGCCACATGGTAGTGGAGGCAGTGGAAAACACCGCCAGGACGGGGCTCAAACTTACCTTTGAAGACCGCGGACCAGGAATTACCGACATTGAAGCTGCCCTGCGCGATGGGTTTACCACCGGGGGAGGAATGGGGCTGGGATTGGGCGGCAGCAAGAGGCTGGTGAACGACTTTCATATTGAATCACAACCGGGTAAAGGGACCCGCATAACCGTGGTGCGCTGGAAGTAATGGCCGCCGGGAAACCCAGTTGTACCAATGCGTTTTAGTCAAAGCATCGTTCTTTCTGATTCCACTTCCGCCGCAGAAGCGCGCCGGGTCAGCCTGCGTATGGCCGAGTCTCTGGGATTGAATGAGACCAAGGCAGGCGAAGCGGCCATCATCGTTACGGAAGCTGCCCGCAATGCGGTCATCTATGGGGGTGGCGGCGAACTCGTGCTGTGCGGACAGAAAAACAAAGACGCGGCGCAGCTCGACATTCTGGCCCTGGATCGTGGACCGGGAATTCCGGATCTGCCGCGGGCACTCGAAGATGGATATTCCACGGGCGGCACGCCGGGCACAGGTCTAGGAGCAATCCGGCGCATGGCCGCATCATTCGACGTATTCTCAACGGCAACGGGAACCGCGTTGTTTGCCCGCGTGGTCCAGTTCGCGTCTGCCCCGGTGGTTCATTCAACTCTGGAAGTCGCTGGGATTGCGGTGCCGCTGATGGGAGAACGGGTTTGTGGCGACAATCTGGCGTGGTCCTGCTCCAGTGACAGGCTTGCGGTTCTGGCCGTGGATGGATTGGGACATGGGCCAAATGCCGCCGATGCCGCCGATGAAGCGGTTCGAATTTTCCATACTTATGCGCAGCAGTCCCCAGGCGAGGTAATGGGCCGCTTGCATGACGCGCTTAAGAAAACCCGCGGCGCCGCGGCAGCAATGGCGGAACTCCGTCCGTTGGCGGGAACGTTGATCTATGCCGGAGTAGGAAATATCTCCGGCGTCATCCTTAGTGATGCTTTAGGCCGTAACCTGATATCGCACAACGGTACTCTGGGGCACATCATGGCTCGTGTCCAGGAGTTCAAGGTTGAGTGGCCGCGGGATGGAATCTTGATTATGCATTCGGACGGCCTGCAGTCCCGCTGGGACCTTTCCCGGTATCCCGGACTTCTTGCCCGGCAGCCGGCTTTGATTGCCGGCATCCTTTTTCGTGATTTCCGCAGACAGCGTGATGACGCCAGTGTGCTGGTGGTGAAGGCAGCACGATGAATGAAGGTATGAACACTTCGGTTTGCACAATACTCTTGCGGAATGAGCGGGATGTCGTCCAGGCGCGGCAGCGTGCCCGGGAAATTGCAGCCACCCTGGGCTTCGACAATCAGGAGCAGATCAGGTTGGCGACCGCCACTTCTGAGATGGCCCGCAACGCCTTCCGCTATGCTCGCAATGGCAAAGTTTCTTTCGCCGTGCACACAGGCCCACCGCAGGTGTTGGAAGTCCTGATTTCTGATGCCGGTCCCGGAATCACCAATCTGAATGAGATCTTCGAAGGCCGTTATCGTTCTGATACCGGCATGGGTCTCGGTATCGTTGGTACCAGAAGGTTGATGGACCAGTTTGAAATCCATAGTAGTAGTAGCGGCACGGTCGTAAAAATGGGCAAGGAAATGCCCGCGTTTGCCCAGGTACTTACGCCTGCCCGGGTGCAAAGGCTTCGAGAAAAGATCAATGCCCAGGTACCGGAAAGCCCGTATGAAGAAATTGACCGGCAGAATCGAGAGCTGTTGAAGACCCTGCAGGAGCTACGGGAGCGGCAAGAAGAGCTGGCGCTGCTGAATCGCGAGTTGGAAGATACGAATCGCGGAGTTGTGGCGCTTTATGCCGAACTGGATGAGCGCGCTGATTACCTGCGCCGCGCCTCCGAGCTCAAAACGACTTTTCTTTCCGATATCTCGCATGAGTTTCGCACTCCTCTCAATTCCATCGTCTCGTTGTCGCGCATTCTGCTTGACCGCCTGGATGGTGATCTTACGCCCGATCAGGAAACGCAGGTTGGATTCATCATGGGCGCTGCTAAGTCTTTAACCGAGCTGGTAAATGATCTGCTTGACCTGGCCAAGGTGGAAGCCGGCAAGGTAAGAATTCGGGTCAAGAATTTTGCAGTCTCGGAATTGTTCAGCGCCTTGAAAGGCATGCTCAAACCGCTGCTGTCAGACAACACCTCGATCGTTCTGTCCTTTACTGGTGATTCCAATGTGCCTCCGTTACGAACGGATGAAGGCAAGGTCTCACAGATTTTGAGGAATTTCATCTCCAATGCGATCAAATTCACGCCGCAGGGCGAAGTGATGGTTTCCGCCGAGCAGGGTGAGAATGGAACCGTCCGCTTTGTGGTAGCAGACACGGGACTTGGTATTCCCCCGGAACATCTGGAGGACGTGTTCCAGGAATTTACGCAGATTGAAAATCCGTTGCAGGAGCGTTATCGCGGCACGGGGCTGGGGCTGCCGCTCTGTCGTAAGCTGGCAATGTTGCTCGGTGGCAAGGTTTGGCTGGAAAGTGAAGTCGGCCGTGGTTCGCGCTTTTATGCTGAGATTCCATTGCTCTATAAAGGTGAAGCCGACGTTTCTTCTCTGCGCGAAGATGTGCCCGCACCTGAATTCGCCCGGTCCGCGGTCTTACTCATCGACGCTGATCCTGAGGCTTTCTTTGCCCTGGAACCCTTCTTCAGAAACTCAGAATTTCAGCTAATTCACGTTGAGAGTCTGGAGCGCGCTGAAGCCTGGCTGGAACGCCACACGCCGGAAGCCATTGTTTGTGACATGGGCCCTGATGACGCGCCCACGTGGACCTTCCTTAAGTTCTTCCGCCAGCAACGGAATGAGACTTTGCGTAACGTACCTTTCGTTGCCGTTACCTCAGAGGAAGAGTCACCCAAGGCGCTTGCATTGGGCGCAAACCCTCTGCTCAACAAACCCTTGAGCGGAGCCGCGATTCTCCGGGACCTGCGGCGCATGACTCGTCAAGAGCAACCAAGGAAGCTGCTGCTGGTGGATGACAATGATCTGTCGCTATATATCCTGCGCGAACTATTGGATCGTCCGTGGCTGCATTTGCTGGAGGCACACAACGGGCAGGAAGCGCTCGAGATGGTGAAGCGTGAAAGTCCGGATGCCGTGATTCTTGATCTGGTTATGCCGAATATGAGCGGCTTTGAAGTCTTGCAGCGAATCAGGGATGACGAGCAGACATGCCAGCTTCCGGTCATTGTGTATACCTCGAAAGCATTGTCCAGTGAAGAAAAACAGCGAATCAAAGACCTTAATGCAGGTGTAATCACCAAAGGAGAGGTCACAAACACGTTATCGCCCGAAGTGCTGTTGAATTCTCTGGCGAAGCTTGATATTTCCGGGCCGCGAACGCCGGACAAACAATGACTACAACTACCACAACCCGGATCTTGCTGGTGGACGACAATCAACACAACCGGTACGTCCTTTCTCGCATTCTCCAGCGCGCGAAATTTGCTGTGGAAGAATGCGCCACAGGTCAGGGGGCGCTGGAACGCGTCCAGAGCCGGCCGGACGTGGTTGTTCTTGACGTCAAACTGCCTGACATCTCAGGCTATGAAGTTTGCCGCCGGATCAAGAGTAACCCTGTTACGGCTGCGGTTCCGGTATTACAGATATCAGCTTCATTTGTTAGCAATGAAAGCAAGGCCCAGGCGCTGGAGGGTGGCGCAGACGGCTATCTGACCCATCCGATTGATGCCACGGTTTTGGTAGCGACCGTAAACTCATTGCTCCGTCTTAAGCAAGCGGAAATCGCCGCTCGACAGTCAGCGGAGCAATGGCAGGCCACGGTTGATGCCCTTTCGGAAAGCCTGGTGCTGCTTAACATGGACAACCGGATAGTCCGCTGTAACCGTGCCTTCAAGGGGCTATGTGGAAAAAGCTGCGGAGAGATTATCGGCGGCGATTGTGTGGCCGTCCTGAAAGAACTGCTGGGCGTCGTCGACTTTCTGAATAATACGCGCCCCTCCAGGTATGTCACCGAGTGGCAGCATGACACGCGCTGGTTCCATATTACTGTGGACCCGGTGTTGTCCGGCGAGCAGCGAATCGGATCAATCGTGGTGCTGGCTGACATTACCGAACGCAAAGTTGCGGAAGAATCTCTGCGTGATGCAGAAAAACTCGCCGCTACCGGACGCATGGCCCAGACCATTGCCCATGAGATCTACAATCCACTGGAAGCGCTGACCAATCTCATCTACCTGACACAAAGTGCGGAACCGGGAACCAATGTCCAGGAATATCTTCGCATGGCTACGATGGAACTGGCACG
>DAHUXF010000132.1 GCA_027307295.1 Acidobacteriaceae bacterium | reverse complement strand
AAGCCATCTGAGGAGAATCCACAGCTGCCGGACTCGCCGGCTTTGTTCGGCATTGTGCAGGGCGGCATGTATACGGACCTGCGGCGGGAATCCGCCGAACGTACCGTGGAGCTGGATTTTCCCGGCTATGCCATTGGCGGCCTGAGCGTGGGGGAATCGCGGGCCAAGACGATGGAAATGATCGCTACGGCGCTGGAAGTCCTGCCCAAAGACAAGCCGCGTTACGTGATGGGCGTGGGCTATCCAGAGGAAATTGTGCAATACGCGGCTATGGGCGTGGACATGATGGATTGTGTGCTGCCGACCCGCGCCGCGCGGCATGGCCTGCTGTTTACCTCTGAGGGGCGGATTAACATCAAAAACGCGCGCTATGCCCAGGACCAGGGGCCGGTTGACCCGCGCTGCGGATGCCGTGTTTGTTCACGGTACACACGGGCTTATCTGCGTCATCTTTTTGTCTCAGCAGAGCCGCTGGCGGCGGTGCTCAACACGATGCATAACCTGGCCTACTACCTTGACACTATGCGGGCGGTACGTCATGCTATAACGCTTGGGGACCTTTCAGGAGTGCTGTCAGGGAGTGTGTCTCTGGCCTGAGCGACCCCGATTCGAAAAGAAGCCTTCCGAATTACTCCGGCGTCCGCAGGTCACGGTCCGGAGACCCGGGCGGTTATTCACCAGCGGTGACAAGTCAGGTTCTATGCTCCCTCTGTTCTGAGGCGAGTGTGTGTGCGGCTGTAAAAAGGGCAATCATTAGATGATGAATGGCTTAACCAATGTATTTCTGTTGCAGAGCGCTGCCGGTGGAAGCCTGGGAATTTTCCTGCTGCTGCCGCTGATTTTTATCTTTGCCACATTTTATTTTCAGCAACGGAAGACCAAGCGCTGGCAGGAAGTGATCAACAGCCTGAAGAATGGTGATCGCGTCACCACCAGCGGCGGGATACGCGGCATTGTGATCGCCGTAAAAGATGATGCACTCCATCTCCGCGTTCCCCCGGACAACCTGAGGCTGGAGGTAGCCAAAGTCTCGGTTACCGCCATCAATCGCGACGAAGAAGAAAAGAAATCATCCGAGAAGTGACGTTTCCCATGCAAAAAAATCTACTCACTAAAACCGCCGTGATCGTCGCCATAATGCTTATCTTTCTCTATGGCATGCTGGGTCCCAAAATATTCAGCGGAGAAGGACTGAAAGCGGCCTTGCTGGACCGTATCCACCTGGGCCTTGATCTGAAGGGCGGCACGCACCTGATTCTTGAAGTGCAGGTGAATGATGCTGTTGGCGCCCAGTCAGACCACGCTATCGAGGTGCTGCGGGACGAATTCCAGAAAGCCAAAATCAGCTATGCCGACATAGCCAGGCTGGACAATCAGCCTGAAAAGATCGTGGTCAAAGGCACCCCGCTGGATGCGGCTTCCAATGTGCGAGGCATCATCACCGACCATTTGCCCGACTACAACGTGACTTCTGGGCCGGAAAATAGCTGGTCCTTGACGATGAAGCCCCAAATCCTGAGCGACTTGAAAGACCGCACGCTGGAGCAATCAATTGAAGCGATCCGCACCCGCGTGGACAGCCTGGGCGTGAGCGAACCCTTAATCCAGAAAAACGGACTGGGCGAAAACCAGATTCTGGTGCAATTGCCCGGCGTGGATGATCCGGGGCGCGTCAAGGAGATCATTCAATCCACCGCGCGCCTGGAGTTGCGTGAGGCGCTTGACCACGGCACTGCTTATCCTACGGAACAGGCGGCCTTGCAGGCGCATCAGGGCCTTTTGCCGCCGAACACGGTGGTAATGCAGCGTAAGCCACGGCGGGAAGAGCAGGAAGGTTTCCTGATTGTCAGCCGTATTCCGGTGGTGAGTGGGACTGATATTCGCAGCGCCGACCCCGGAACCAAATCCGATACGAACGAGCCCATTGTTAATTTCTATCTGACGGCTGCGGCGGGCAAGAAATTTGCTCAATTTACCGCCGCCCACAGCAAAGACAGTGCTGATCCCAGCAATCTGGCCATTGTGCTGGATAACCGGGTGATCACCGCGCCTTCCATCAATTCACAGATTTCTGACAGTGGAATTATCGAAGGGGGCTTCACGCAGGAAAGCCCAAGGACCTGGCTATGCTGCTGCGCTCCGGCGCGCTGCCCGCCAGCCTGCATTATTTGACGGAGCGCACCGTTGGGCCGTCGTTGGGAGCGGATTCCATCCGGGCCGGCGTAAAAGCCGCGGCGGCGGGAATGATTGCCGTGCGGCTGTTTATGTTGATCTACTATCGCGGCTCCGGCATTAATGCAGATCTGGCGCTGGTGCTGAACCTGATTATTCTTCTGGGGTTCATGGGATACTTTGGCGCGGTGCTTACCCTGCCGGGTATTGCCGGCGTGATTCTTACGGTTGGCATGGGCGTGGACTCTAATGTGCTGATTTTTGAGCGTATCCGCGAAGAATTGCGCAATGGCAAGGCCCCAGCGGCAGCTGTGGACCAGGGGTTTGATCGCGCCTGGACCACGATTCTGGATACTCACGTGACTACCATTGTTTCTGCCGTGATTCTGTTTTTCGTGGGTTCGGGTCCGGTCAGCGGATTCGGTCTCACTCTGATTTTCGGCCTTTTGGCCAATCTGTTTACCGCGGTCTTTGTTTCCCGCGTAATTTTCGATGCTGTTCTCAGCCGTAAAGGACGCGGCGAGGCGCTCAGTATCTAATTCAAAGGTCAAAACAAAGTGGAATTTTTTCGCAATACCAATATCGATTTTCTGGGCAAGAAGTGGTACTTCCTCAGCTTCTCGCTCGTCTTCAGCGTGGCCGGAATCCTTTCCATGATGTTCTGGCATGGTGTTCCTTTGGGCGTTGATTTTCGCGGCGGCACACTGGTCTACGTGAAGTTCACGCAGGCTCCGGATAACCGTGCGATCCGCGCAGACCTGGACAAAGCTGGCCTGCACAATGCCGTGATTCAGGCCTTGGAAGCCGGCAGCAATGAAGTGGTTATCAAACTGGACCTCAAGGAAACCAGTGAAGCCGATCTCTCCAAGGGCAAAAACCAGATCATCGCCGCCCTGGAGACGAACCCCGTCGCGGGCAAGCAGGATTTGAACAATAGTGACAAAGTTGGGTTCGCGGCGGTGCGTGACGCGCTGCTGGCGCGCGATCCACTCCATGCCCAGCCTGCCGAATATGACCGGGTCGCCCGCGCCGTGCTGAATGTCCGCGATAAAGTGAAGGGCGGAGTGCTTGCCAGCCTGGATGATTTAAAAGGCCAGGTGGCCGATGCCGCCATTGATGCCCTGAAGCAGGATTTCTACACCAGCAATTTTGGCGTGCGCCAGGCGGATATCGTGGGACCGCAGGTAGGCGGCCAGTTAAAGAAGCAGGCGACTCTGGCGGTGGTCTTTTCCCTTATCGCCATGCTGGTTTATCTCTGGTTCCGCTTTGAATTGATCTATGGCGTGGCCGCCGTGGTGGCTGTTTTTCACGATACCCTAATCACCGTAGGTGCTTTCTCCTTGACGAATCAGGAGATTACCCTTACTGTTATCGCCGCGATTCTAACCCTGGTTGGCTACTCGATGAACGACACCATTGTGGTGTTTGACCGCATTCGAGAGAACGTAAAGCTCATGCGACGTGAGAGCCTGGCGGAGATCGTCAATAAAAGCATCAATCAGACCCTAAGCCGGACCATTTTGACCTCCGGACTTACGTTTCTGACGGTACTCTCGTTGTATCTTTTTGGTGGAGAAGTACTTCACGGGTTTTCCTTTGCCCTGGTAGTCGGCATCATAATTGGTACGTACTCGTCGATTGCTGTGGCAGCTCCCATGTTGGTGGCTTACACGGAGTGGCGCTCAGGTAAAACAGGACGTGGCGTGGCTGCGCTCCCTGCCCCTGCAGCGAAAAATAAGGTCCGCGTGAAGGTATAGGCCCAAAATTGTCCTGGTTTTGGGAGCAAAACTAGCAGTCCCGGTGTCCAATTAAACATTAGAAGAGTCCCCTAGAGGATTGGAGAACAGGCATGTTTGAAGACAGCCTAATGGAATCCGGAGGCAGGATTAAGACCAACCAGAAATGGACGGGCTTGATCTCAACACTTTTACAGCTGGTCCTGGTGCTTATTTTAGTGCTGCTGCCGCTGATCTTTACTGAGGCGCTGCCCAAGGGGCAGCTGACCACCTGGCTGGTTGCGCCACCACCGCCACCGCCGCCACCGCCTCCCGCGGCCCCGCAGATTCAGCATGTCCAGAAGGTGAGCGAGATCATTGATGGCTCACTGCGCACACCCAGCAAAATCCCCAAGAAAGTCCAGATGATTAAGGAAGAGGAAGCCCCGGCCCCCAGCAGTGGCGTGATGGGTGGCGTGGTCGGCGGTGTTCCCGGCGGTTCCGCTGGCGGAGTGATTGGCGGCATTATTGGATCTGCCGCGCCGCCGCCGAAGGTAGCCACCCCGCAGAAGCTCAAGGTCTCTTCCGGCGTTGCCGAGGGCCTGAAAGTCCATGACGTTACGCCGACGTATCCGCAGATGGCCCGCATCGCGCATATTACCGGCGACGTAATGTTGCAGGCGACCATAAGTAAGACTGGGGCCATCGAAAACCTTCGTGCCGTACAAGGGCATCCAATTCTCATTCAGGCTGCTCTGGATGCAGTTCGGCAGTGGAAATACAAGCCTTATATTTTGAATGGCGAACCCGTGGAAGTGGAGACGACAATCAAAGTCCAGTTCCACATGTAAGGCAAGTGCATTGATGGTTGGGAATGGAGGCAGGTCACTCCGTTCCCGGCCCCGAGAAATCAAGAAGTTCCATCGCGTCCCCATGTCGCGCTGTTCTCTTGCCTAAACTCCCCGGAAAAGGGAGACGCTCTCGGCAAAATCTTACAAGTTCTGAGGAGGAAAACGTAAACCCATGCTTTTCGCAAACATCGCAACTCTAACGCTCGCCAAAGCGCATATCATCGCCTTTTGGCTTTTCCAGGAAGATGCTGGCACCATCGGTTGGGACCCGATTCACCTGTGGAAACAGATGAGCTGGGTCGCCCAGGCTGTCGTCGTCGTTCTTTTCATCATGTCGGCCTGGTCCATTGGCGTCATGATCGACCGCTGGATCGCATTCAGCGCCGCCCGTAAACAGTCCCGCCAGTTTGCTCCGGTGGTTGCCGGCGCCCTGCGCGAAGGCAAGCTCGATGAAGCGATCCGCGTGGCGGAGCGCAACAAGAAGAGCCACCTGGCCAAAGTTGTCACTGCCGGCCTGCAGGAATTCAAGGCCCATGGCGAATCCACAGAGATTCCGGGCGAGCAGATTGAAGCCAGCAAGCGGGCCCTGGAGCGCGCAGAAGCCATTGTCCACGCCGAACTGAAGCGCGGCCTGGGCGGACTGGCCACCATTGGCTCCACAGCTCCCTTCGTCGGGCTGTTTGGTACGGTCATCGGAATTCTCAACGCCTTCAAGAAGATCTCAGAGCAAAAAGCTACCGGTCTGGGCGCGGTTGCAGGCGGTATTTCTGAAGCTCTGGTCACCACCGCACTGGGATTGTTCGTGGCCATCCCGGCCGTGATGATGTTCAACTACTTCACCGGCAAAGTGGAAGCCTTTGACGTGGAAATGGACAATTCTTCCAGCGAACTCGTGGACTATTTCCTCAAACGGACTGCCACAGTTCGGCGGTAAGCCAGGAGCAAAACAATGGCAATATCGGTCCGAAACGAAGGCGCAAAGGTCAATTCCAATATCAACGTTACGCCCATGGTGGACGTGATGCTGGTGCTGCTGATCATCTTCATGGTAATTACGCCAATGCTGCAGAAAGGTCAGTCTGTGGATTTGGCCAAGACCAACAATCCCATGCAGATGCCGGATGCGGACAAGGAAGACGCAGTCATTGTGGCGGTAATGCGCGATGGCAAAGTTTTTCTGGATACCGAAATAGTCACTCCGGACCAACTGACGCAAAAAGTAAAGGACCGCGTGTCCAGCCGGCAGAACAAGGAAGTTTTTGTGAAAGCCGATGCACGCGCCCATTACAAGGCGGTGGTGGAAGTGGTGGATGACGTTCGCTCTGCCGGAGTCGACCAGCTCGGCTTGCTCACTGACCAGCGTCGTGATTCCAACAAGCAGCAACCGTAACCGGGAACAAAGCAAACGAGGGTATTTTTATGGCAATGACAACAGGCGGCGGTGGCGGGCAGACAGCCGACATCAATGTAACGCCGCTGATTGACGTACTTCTGGTACTGCTGATCATTTTCATGGTCATCACGCCGCTTACGCCAAAGGGACTGGAGGCGCTGGTGCCGCAGCCACCGCCCCCCAATCAGCCTGAAACGCAGACAGACCGCACCGTGGTGGTGCAGGTGCTGGAAGCGCCAGGCGGAGGAAAGCCCAAGCTCAAAATCAACCAGGGCGCAGATATCGCCTGGGACGATCTGGGCAATCAGTTAACGAACATCTTCAAGACGCGCGCGGAACGCGTGATGTTTGTGAAAGGCGATCCTGATGTCGAGTTCCAGAACGTGGCCCAGGTGATCGACATCGCCCGTGGTACGCAGGTCATTGATAGAGTTGGCCTGATCACGGCGAAGATTGAAGCCGGCCAATGATGGTTTGACTCCTCAGCGCGGGGCTGGGCGCAGACTGTCCGGTCCCGTGAGTTTTGTCCTCCTCAGGACGCGAAAATTCTCTACTCCGGCAAGGGAGCCACAAAAATGAAAATGACCGCACGCTTCGTGACGGTACTGGCCGTGGCGGCCGCGCTGCTCAGCAGCGTGGGTTGCAACAAGCTGAAAGCCCGTGACCAGCTCAATAAGGGCGTTCAGGCGTATAAAGGCGCAAATTATGAGCAGGCAATCGAGCATTTTAAAAATGCCGTTTACCTCGACGACGATCTCAAGGTAGCCAAGCTGTATCTGGCCACTGCCTACGCCCAGCAGTACGTGCCGGGCGTGGAGACGCCGGAAAACGTACGCATGGCCACGCAGGCCATTGATGAATACAAGAAAGTCCTGGAAAAGGACCCCGAGAGCGTCAATAGCCTCAAGGGAATCGCATTCCTGTACATGCAACAGAAAAAGTTTGATGACGCGCGCGAGTACTACAAAAAAGCCATCCAGGCCGATCCGAACGATCCGGAAACCTACTACTCCGTGGGTGTGATTGACTGGTCCGCCACCTATAAAGACGCGGCTGAAATCAAGGCCAAAGACGGCCTGAAGGTGGAAGACGAGCTGAAGGGCAAAGGCAGCCAGAAGATATGTGACGCCATGAAGGAAAAAGACGGCGCCATTGTGGATGAAGGCATGAAGATGCTCCAGACCGCAATTGACAAGCGCCAGGATTATGACGATGCCATGGCGTACATGAACCTGCTTTACCGCCGCAAAGCCAATGACATGACGTGCGAAGATGCCCAGGCGCGGGCCGAGTATGTGAAGACGGCCAACGAATGGAGTGACAAGGCCATGGCGGCACGCAAGAAGAAAGCCGATGAAGCGGCCAAGAAAACCAGT
>DAHUXF010000131.1 GCA_027307295.1 Acidobacteriaceae bacterium | reverse complement strand
ATCCGCGAATCGGCAGGGGCCAACAACATCATGGTGCTGGTAAAGATCGGCGCCATTATCACATTTTTGGTGGTGGGCGGAATGCTAGTAAACCGTGCGAACTGGCATCCGTTCGCGCCGTCTGGATTTGCAGGAGTGATTTCCGGCGGAGCGATCATTTTCTTTACCTATATCGGTTTCGATTCAGTATCCACTGCCGCCGAGGAATCCCGTAACCCGCAAAAAGATATTCCTTTTGGAATCATCGCTTCCCTGATTGTCTGCACCGTGCTTTACATTGGGGTAGCGCTGGTCTTATTGGGCATGCAAAAGTACAGCATCTTTGCCAGCGACGCGAATGCGGCGAACGCGCCTGTGGCCTATGCTCTACAGCATCTTGGTGCAAGCCGTTTTTTTCAGGCCGTGATTATCATCGGCGCACTTACCGGGATGATTTCTTCCCTGCTGGTATTTCAATACGGACAGACTCGAATCTGGTTCGCCATGTCGCGCGATGGCTTATTGCCAAGATCGTTCTCTGCTCTTTCAAAATTTCAGACGCCCCATTGGTCCACATGGATTGCCGGCGCAGCCGTTGGAATCCCCGCAGGCCTGGTGGATATTGGCGAAGCGGCGGACCTATCCAACATCGGCACCCTTTTCGCTTTTGTGCTTGTTTCCCTTGGGGTGCTCTTTTTACGCAGAGCGCAGCCGGACCGGAAGCGTGGCTTTAAAGTGCCATGGGTTCCGATATTTCCGATTATCTCCGTGGTCCTATGTGTGTCCCTTATGACAGGCTTGCTGGTCATCACCTGGATTCGCTTTCTGGCCTGGCTGGCAATTGGATTGGTCATCTACTTCCTCTATAGCCGCCGCCACAGTGAGTTCGCCACTACTGTTCCTGTTGGCAAAGGGTGATGGCTGCAAAAACTTTCATTCAGTCGTTACCCAAAGCAGAACTTCACCTGCATCTGGAAGGCAGTGTTGATCCAGTTACGCTGGCTGAGTTAAGCCGCCGCTACAACACTCCGTTGCCGACGGAAAACAATCGCTATGACATCAGTGGCAGCGGCGACGTGTTGACTGAAGAAGAGGTCCGCCGCCGTTACTCTTACCAGGATTTTAACGGCTTTCTCATGGCTTTTAAGACTGTTACGGAGCGCCTTCGCGCGCCGGAGGACTATGAGCTGATTACCTACCGCCTGATGCAAAAACTGCGCCAGCAAAACGTGATGCATGCTGAAGTCTACGTCAGCATTGGCGTGGTCAGGTGGCGAGGACAGCAAGTGGAGCCGCTGTTTGAAGGCATGGAGCGCGGACGCGAGCGTGGGCATCGCGACTTCGGCGTCTCACTGCTGTGGATATTTGATGCGGTCCGGCATTTTGGCGCTGAGGCCGCCGCCGAGGTCTTTGATCTGGCAGCACGCCTGCGTGACCGCAACGTGGTTGCCGTGGGCATTGGTGGCGACGAAGCGCGCGGCCCGGCTGAGTGGTTTCGTGATCTTTATAAGAAAGCCATGGACAACGGACTGCGGCTCACCGCTCATGCGGGTGAAACCACCGGACCGGAATCGGTTTGGGGAGCGTTAAACATTGGGGCGGAACGCATTGGACACGGCCTGGCCGCGGCCCGCGACCAGGAGTTGATGGAAGTGATGGCGCAAAAACAGGTCCCGGTGGAGCTGTGCATCACCAGCAACCTGCGTACCGGGGCGTGTACTGACTTGCATGACCATCCCGCGCGCAAATTTTTTGATCAGGGCCTGATGATCACGCTCAACACGGATGACCCTGCGATGTTTCAAACGTCTCTTAATAAGGAATATGAGCTGGCGCAAAAAGAGTTTGAGTTCACTAAAGATCATTTACGCGAACTGGCCCGCAATTCCTTTGAAGCATCATTTCTGCCCGTAGAAAAAAAATTGAAGTTCCTTTCACAAATTGATTTTCTGGTATGACGAAGCATATTGGCATTGTTGGATGCAGCGCTGAAGGCGCGGCGCTCTGTTATCGCACTCTATGCCTTGAGGCGGAGCCGATGATGGGCCGGCACGCGCACCCCGAAGTAACCATGCATACCATCTCTCTGGCGGAGTATATGAAGCCGCTGGAGTTCGCCATGGACTGGGCTGCAATTGGCGCTCTCATGCTGCGGTCTGCCCATGTGTTGCAGCGCGCGGGCGCTGATTTCCTCATCTGTCCTGACAACACAATCCATCAGGCCATGCCGCATGTGCTGCCGCATTCGCCACTGCCCTGGTTGCATATAGCGGAAGAGGTCGGCAAGGAAGCCCAGCGTCGCGGATTCAGGAAGCTGGGATTGACGGGCACAAAGTTTCTGGTCAGTGGCAGCGTCTATCCGGAAAAGCTGGACGAAATGGGCATTGGCTACATGCGTCCAAGTTTGGCCCAGCAGGAGCGGATCAACGCCATCATTTTTGATGAACTGGTGCGTGGACAGCAGACACCGCAAGCACTCGCCTACTTTCAGCACGTAATCGAGGAATTTAAGGCTGACGGCTGCGATGCGGTGGTGCTTGGCTGTACAGAGATACCGCTGCTCATCAGCGACCGCGAATCGCCACTGCCGACACTGGATTCAACCCGGACGCTGGCCCGTGCAGCGCTGCGCCATGCGCTCCAGATCTAACGCAAAATTCATCAACAAGGCGGAATAGTGAAGTTACGAACTTATGTTCTTTTATTCATCGTCTGCGGAAGCGCATGCTGGGCGCAGACGGAGACCACATCCACAGAGCAGGGCGTCTTTAATCTGCACAAGTTTGAGCAGCTCATCGGCAAAGAAACGTACAGTATCACCCGCACGCAATCTGAAATCACGCTTAAGTCTGATTTCAAATTTGTTGACCGCGGCTCCGCCGTTCCACTGGCCACCGTGTTGACCATGGAGAAAGACCTCACGCCGCGCGCATTGCAGATCAAGGGCAAGATCTCGCGCTTCTCTTCCATCGACGACGCAGTCCAGGTCCGCAGTGCCGGTGGTGTAACTATTCCACCGGGCGAAAATTTCTTTGATATTGAAGGCTACGCTCCTGTTTCCGTGCAGATGATGCTGGTCCGCTACTGGCTCACTCATGGCAGTCCACGAACGTTAAAGACGCTCCCGCGCGGCGAGGTACAGATTCAGGACCTGGGCGCCGAGACGGTAACAGCCGGAAGCCGTCATGTGAAGCTGCGCAAATTTTTGATTCGCGGGTTGATCTGGGGCATGGAATCGCTTTGGTTGGATGAGCAGGAGCATCTGGTGGCGCTGGTGAGCGTGGATGCGGAACTGGATCATTTTGAGGCTGTGGCAGAGGGCTATGAAGATGCCTTGCCCGCGTTCGTTACCGGTGCAGCGCGTGACGGCATGGCCAACCTGGCCAAAATGGCTTCTGGATTCAGCGGCCCGGCAAAACCTGTAATCGCCATTGTGGGTGTCCGGTTGATTGACGGCACGGGCAAGGCCCCGGTGGAGGACTCAGTGGTGGTCCTGCGCGAGGGTAGGATTGCGGCCGCAGGTCCGGCCTCAACCACTTCTGTTCCCGCTGGCGCACAGGTCATTGATGCCCAGGGCAAAAGCGTGCTTCCGGGATTATGGGAGATGCACGCTCATTTTGAGCAGGTGGAGTGGGGGCCCATCTATCTTGCCACGGGCGTGACCACGGCGCGCGATGTAGGCAACGAACGGGAGTTCATTATTGCCGCCCGTGATGCGATTGATACAGGCCAGGGGATTGGTCCGCGACTGGTGATGGCCGGTATTGTCGATGGAACCAGCCAATACTCGCTGGGGGTGGTGCGCGTTGATTCTCCGGAACAGGCCCGCGAGCAAGTACGAAAATACAAGGCTGCCGGATTCCAGCAGATCAAGGTTTACAGCTCGGTAAAACCAGACATATTGAAAGTGGTCACGGCGGAAGCACACCGGCTGGGCATGACCGTAACAGGGCATATTCCTATTGGCATGAATGCCAAACAAGGGATTGAAGCGGGCATGGACCAGATCAACCATATTAATTACATCACGGATGTGCTGGCTGATCCCAGGACGCACCAGATCGATCCTGATTCAGCCCAGGTAAAGAAGGTGTTGCAGCTTCTCCTGGAGCACCATGTTGTGGTGGATCCAACCATCGCATTGATGGAATTGATAAACCATCCCCTGGACCATCCTGTTTCTGAATTCGAGCCGGGCATTAGCAGGATAGCTCCGGAGCTGAAGAATGGCCTTGAGACGATGGGAGCATCTGCGGCCCAGGCGCAAGGTTCTGCGGCGGTGTTCAAGCTGTTTCTGGACACCATCCGCGTGCTCCACGCTGCGGGTGTGCCCATTGTTGCCGGAACGGACCAGTCCGTCCCCGGCTTCAGCCTTGACCGCGAAATTGAGCTTTACGTGACAGCCGGATTCACTCCCATGGAAGCGATCCAGGCGGCCACGCTGGTCCCGGCGCGCGACATGGGCATGGATAAAGACTCAGGCACGATTGAAGTGGGAAAGCGGGCGGACGTAATTCTTGTGGACGGAAACCCGCTGGCGAATATCAGCGACATTCGCAAAGTAACCACAGTATTTGCTGCAGGAAGGATGTTTCAATCCGCGCCACTGTGGAAGGCGGTCGGGTTCGAGCCGTAATTAGTCGGCCATGACAGATTCTTTGTTCCGGTCTTCTGAGGGAACCGCAATCTGGACTAATTCGGCCTGTGCCGGCAGTTCGAACTTAAGCGGGGACGCAAGGGTCTGGGGCGCCCGCCAAAAATCCACCAGAGAAGTCTGGTGAACGCAGGAGATAGTGCAGTTAGGGGCGCATGATTTTTCCGAAAGAAACTCGCGGCGGATGTCAGCCGTTGTGTAGTCAGCCAGAGGCGTTCCAGGATAGCCGCGCTGCTGAGAGCAATAATGCACCAGGCCGTTCTCGCATATATACAAGTAACGGGCGCCGGCGCGGCAACGCCAGTCATTGGGCCGGCCCAGGGCAATGTTGTCCTGGAACTGGTTGAACCGCGCATAGCTGTGCTTGCCCAGCTTCTTCATCTCAGCGAAAACCGTTTGCGCTTCCTTGTCCAGCGGACGCAATTGTCCGGTACCGTCATGGATAATGCCCACTGTAGAGGTGAAGCCCAGTTCCACCGCGCGCTTACCGATCGCCACGGCGTCCCACTGCTCTTTGACGCCGGCTCCTATCACGGAATTAATGTTCACGTGGAACTCGGCATGTTCGCGCAGCCATTGCAATTTCTTGTCCAGCACCTTGAGCGACTTCTTGGAAACATCGTCCGGCTTAACGTTATCAATGGAGATCTGCAGATGGTCGAGTCCAGCGGCATTCAGCTGCTGTATGCGTTGCGGCGTCAGAAGATAGCCGTTCGTGATTAGCCCGCTCATAATTCCGTGGGAGTGGATGCGGTGAATGATTTCATCCAGCTGCGGATGCAGCAGGGTCTCACCGCCACTGATGGTAATGAGCGTGGTGCCCAGCGCTGCCAGCTTGTCAATGCGGCGGTACATCTCTTCCAGAGGAACGGGATCAGAGAAATCGTCGTATTCGTTGCAGTAGGCGCAGGAGAGGTTACAGCGCCGCATGGGAATAATGTGGACCTGGATGGGGTGATCAGTGGAAAGCAACCCCTTCGCAATCATCCTGAGTTCGCGAAAGGTGCGATGTGCCGCCTTGATCTGCCGCCTTATCCTGACTTTAAGCTCTGCCATGTATAAACTAGTAATTAGATCATACACAGGCTGGCTTTGGAGCCAATGGACCAGTAAACGGTTGATTTTTATCGGCAAACGGACGATTTTTCATTTCGTGCGATCAGTTGAACGCCATTCTAAAGCCGATGCCTACCAAGATAACAATTCCATAAACGACGAACATGGTTGTGATAGCAGTTCCGGTGCTTGGTTTTCGGTTGGAAGATGCCGTGGAAAATCCCAGCCCCAACAGAACAATGCCCCAAATCTTAAAGATATCCACAGCCGATGCGATTCCATATAAAAGCTTGTTGCCCTGGGAATCCAGACAAAAGCCGAGGTTCGTTGGCATCGGGTTCCCAGCGATGTCAATGGTAGAAGGATCTGAGCTAGCCAGGATGCTGATCGTGAGCAGAATCGTTACCAGCACTCCGGGGATTCCAGAATAAAACACAATCGCCAATGCTCGCGAAAATGGAACTTCTGCTCCCAGTACAAAGTTGAAGATAAACAGCAAAACAGCAGCCACAATCACTCCACCCAGTAATGTGAACAGAGGCGAAATATAAAAAGTCACCTTTGTGATAGTTGCCTGAAGCGCGATGCCCTGGGCTCGCTGCTCAGGCGTGGCTCGCTCCATTCGTTTCTGCGCAGCCGGTGAGCGATCAATTTGCTGCTGCACCAGGTGCGCCATGTCGATTTTTTGGACAGCGACAATGCCAAGGATCAGCGTAAATATCGCAGCAATCAGCCATGGCGCCCACCAACTGGCATTGCGCTTCAGGTCTTCAAATGTTTTCTTTGGCGCAATGAAAACGTTGATCAGCCGTTCCGCCTCAGAAAGGCCGGGGCCAGTGGGCTCAACGGGAGCAGGTGGAACGGATGCGGGATAAGGTGACGGCGGTGGCGGAGTCGGACTTGTCGGAAAATTCATACACCATTTCCTAAGGGGTTTAAACTTGAATAGTTACCGCATCCTTGCGTGCGTTTGATGCTTCAGTGCTTTCTGTGAAAATGCTCCCAACCTAGTTGCGGCAACCGGCTGACCCTGCCATTTTCCCCCAGAACCAGTATTGCTGACGAGTTATTTCTTGGCTTGGTGATCGCTCCAATTTCGGTAATTTGCACGCCGGCAACGGCAGAGGGAAGCCTGCTTGCTGCCCTGGCGGTAAAAAGAAGTTCATAGTCCTCTCCTCCATGGAGAGCAAGTTTTAGGTCTGCATTCTGGGCAATTGGTATTTGTGCGGAAGTGACTGTGGCGGAAACGCCGCTTTCTTCGCAAATGTGCGATAAATCCACTGAGAGGCCATCACTCAGATCAATCATTGCGGTGGCTACGCTGTGCAGTCTCAGCCATTGCCCCACGGCCAACCGGGGCTGAGGATAAAAATGCGGACTACCCGGTAGAGGGCGAACCTTTTTCCCAGCATACAACCGTTGCAGAATGGCCGCAGAAGCACCCAGTTGGCCGGTAACGTAAATACGGTCTCCCGGCCTGGCCCCGGAGCGTAACACGGCCTTTCCGGCAGGAGCGTGACCCGTGACAATGATGTCAGCCATGATGCAGGGAGCGCTGGAGGTGTCTCCGCCGGCCAGTTCAATACCGAACCGCCGGGCCAGCGTGTTTAGACCTTTCAGAAAGCCGTCCACCCAGCCGATGGGTAATTTTTCGGGCAGCCCCAGAGACAGGAAGCACGCCAGCGGCTCTCCACCCATGGCTGCAATGTCGCTCAGTCCGCGTGTCAGGCACCTATGTCCCACTGAAACTGGAGGGTGCCAGATCCGGCGAAAATGCACATTCTCAATACAGAGATCGGTTGTAACCAGAAGCTGAGCGCCCTTGGGAACCTGGAGAATCGCACAGTCATCGCCAATGCTCTGTACCACCCCCACCCCTTTGCGGCTTTGGCGGCGGATACGCTGCAAAAGCTGG
>DAHUXF010000130.1 GCA_027307295.1 Acidobacteriaceae bacterium | reverse complement strand
GCAGCCCGGTCAGCGATCTCTTCTTTGAGTGATTTTTCTCGTCCAGGTTCTTGTACAGCCGGAGCTCCGGATTTGATTTCATCAATTCTTTTGTGCAGCCGTTCTGCCCGGTTGACCTGGGCCTCATCGGATTGCAGAGATTTTTCTGGCATGGATAATTCCAGCCGGGGCCGTTTTCCTGGCAGGCCCCGGTATTGCTTTTATTGTAGCGAATTGATCAGCGCCCGTAGTTGACTGGCACGGGCAGCGCGTTTTTCGGCGAACGGCGCCATGGCTCTGGCTTTTCCGCGCGTTGCGCTCTTCAGCCGGTAGCGTTCCTCACTTCGCAGGTCCCGTATCTTTCCGTCCAGCAACTCTTTCAAGCTCGCGCCTCCGGATGCCTGCACCACTCCGAGATCATTCAGTTGTACCTGGCCTCCCTGAACTAAAATCTGGTACCAATGGTTGTCCACGGGGTTGCCAAAGCTGATGTACCCGCCCTCCTGCACCGTATGAGGCGCTGAAATTTGACCGCTAAAGCTATAGCGGACGCCGCTTGTTGTGGTGGGGTCGTAGTAATTCGGCGTAATGAAATCAGTGAGCAACTGTCCGTTCACGGAATAAGTGATTGCCTCACATGGGTCACAGACTTCAACCAGATAGTTCACCAATTGCATGTCCTGGATCTGCTGGGGCGCTTGCGGAGGTGGGGCGCCGGAAATCGTTCTGCTGCCAAAGGGGTCTACCAGCATCTCCAGCGCTTCATGGCTGGCGGTCAATTCCCACCCCGCATCGGCCTGGACGAGCGAGAATGGCTGCCCGTTGTTGTCCGTATGATATCCAGCGGCTCCGGGCGCATTGATGTCATCTCTTATCACCACGGGCCAGTAGTCCACGGGGACGGAATCAAGGCTGTCAAAGGCGCTCACAGTGGCCGCAATATTCCAAAGCGGCCCAAAATCAGTTGTAACCTGGTTTTGCATGGCAGCGGCAGCTATAGCCAGCTGGTCCAGGGCTACGAGGTCTGTTTCTGAAACAAGTGCGACGTTGGCGGTTAACAATGTACCCATTTGCACTCTCCTATCTCATGTACCAGCAATCCTGCATTTTATGCGTCGATTTTAAGCGGATGTAATCTGCCGCACGCCCTTGCCAATCTTAGAGGATATTGCAAGAGCGGGCCAGGACGTGAAATGTACGGCACACGACTGGCAACATCCCGATCACCACAAGGACGTAAAAGAGACACCAGAAGAGTACAATGCTTTGCCTTGGTGACTTTCAATGTTCCAATGTCTTTGCGTGGTGAAAATGATCAAACGTAGCCCGCTGCATGTTGCAGTGTTCTTTGTGCTGGCCCTGCCCGCCTTTACCCAGAACCCTCCTGCCCAGAAACCGGTTGACCTGCTCAAACAAAAACTGGAGCAGATTTCCGCGGGTGTGAGCGCTGACTGGGGTATCTACATTAAATCGCTGGATAGCGGAGAAGAGATCGCCATCAATGCTGATAACGTGATGGATACGATGTCCGCTATCAAAATACCCCTGCTGGTGGATGCTTACCGGGAGGTGGACGCCGGCAAGATCAACCCAGCAGACCGTTTTGTGATGAAGACAGGGGACAAGCGCTTTGGCACCGGCGTGCTGCGCACGCTGGATGAAGGACTCAGCCTGACTGTGCATGATGCCATCGAGTTGATGATCATTCAGAGCGATAACTCCGGCACAGACATGATGTTTTCCCGCGTGGGCGGCCCCGCGCATGTTACCCGGACCATGCATGCTTTGGGACTGAACTCCATTACCGCTACGGGCACCAGCTTTGACTGGTTTCGCGCACTGGCAGAGGCCGGTGATCCTGCCTATGCCAAACTCTCGCCGGAAGAGTTGTTTACCAGGGGTTTTCCGGCAGAGTTGACGGATGCCGAAGAGGAGCGTTTCCATTTTGAAGGCAAACATCCTTACGGGCTGGCCAGTGCTCGCGATATGGGCCGCCTTCTGGAGATGATCGCCACTAACAAGGCTGCCAGCGAAAAGTCCTGCCGCGAGATGCTGCGCGTGATGGGCCGGCAGCAGATGCGCACACGTATCCCGCGCTTCATGATGGACGATGCCTCCACACCGCACAAAACAGGAGATTTCCCGCCCTATATTGCCAATGATGTAGGTTTGATCCAGACGCCTTCAGCGCGCGTGGTGGTGGTGTTTTTCTCGGCGCACCATCGCGGCTATTACAGCGAACTGGAAGACGCCATTGGACGGATGAGCGAGCAGGTTTGGGCGTACTTCAACTACCGGGAGAAGGGGAAGTGAAATCGGGTGATCGCGCGTGATCTGGTGATCTGAGGCCACGACACAGCATGTGCGGCAGCGGCGGGCGATGAGCGTTTTCTATCCGGTCAGCTTCTTTGGCGCCAGATAAGCGCCGTAGTAGTACTCACGGCAAAAAGGACAGACGCCGTGGGTCACATCTCGACGGGGGTGCGCCACATAAGCGGGAACCCAGTCCCAGGTCGCTGGGGTACTGACGCGGCAGGTGCGGCGGCAATTCGCGCACATGTGTATTAGACCATTGTTATCGCGGTAGCAGGCATTATCCGGCTCGCAGACCGCTCGCGTGTGGGGCTGCACAATCACCAGAGAATTGACAACAACAAAACCGCAGCCTGGCTTCAGCGGATAGACCTGCATGCGGTAAACGCGAAAGACCTCCGCGGAGGAACACTCGTAGTCCAGTGATTGCATGCGTCCCAGGGTGCGGGCACGCTGGAAGATATCGCTATAAACCAGGCGCAGGTCTTCAGGCACGAACTGGAGGAAGGGCTTGTGCAGCACTGACGCCGCAAGCGCGCCAGGTTCGGCGTAATTTTCCTGGGCAAACTGGTCCCAGGCTGAGTTGCAATAACAGATTTCGAGCGACTCAGTCAGGGCAAAACACGCATGCGGGCTGCTGTCCACGGCCGCGGGTATTTTGTCAGGCAGCTTTGACGGAGTAACACCTGTGTACACGCAGTAATTTTAAAGGACGGTGCGGATTCTAGAACGTGACACCGGTCACAGAGGCCCTATTGCGGTTGCTTGGCCTGGTATCAGGGAAGTCCACGACGGAGACACTAAGACATGGAGAAAACGCCTAAAGCAAAATTGAACAAAATTTTATAAAGCTCACATAAAAATCAGACTAAATAGATTCGTGCGCTGAAGCAGATGAAGAACGAAGGCATCGATTTTTCCGACATTCCGGAACTTGCCGGTGACGAAAAGTTTGTGGCAGGAAAGTTTTATCGGCCCACAAGAGACCGCTAACAACTCGGATCGACGCTGACGTTCTCGCCGGGGTCAAAAGACCAAGATAAAGGCATGAGACACGAATCAACAGCTACCTGCGACGCGCCATGGAAAGTGATCACAAGAGAACCTGGCGGCGCACCGTAAAGCGAAATAAACGGAAAGGGTTTACTGCTGCCTGTCCGCCTCGGTATAGTCCACAAATGGGGTCTTATATCGACTGGGTCCGGGCGTGTTGCCTCTCACTGCCGCACGCCACAGAAGATGTGCAGTGGGAGCACAATCTTCTTTTCCGCATTGCGGGCAAGATGTTTTGTATTGCCAATCTTGAACCTGCGCTTTCCGCGACCAAAATATCTTTTAAATGTACGCCTGAGAAGTTTGCCGAACTGGTGGAGGTGGAAGGCATTATTCCTGCGCCGTACATGGCGCGCAATCAATGGGTAGCCATGACGGAGATGGACGCCCTGCGTCAGCCGGAGATCATAGAACTTATTCAGGACTCATATCAGATGATACGGGACAAGCTGCCCAAGAAGACCCTGGCAGCATTATCATCACCGGCGGTCAAGCCAGTTCAATCTAAACCGGCGCGGGTTGTGAAACGCCGGAGGTAATCTGCTCCACGGCCAGCCGTGCGGATTTTATGCAGTCCGGCACGCCAATCCCGTGAAATGAATTTCCAATGATGTGCAGGCCCGGCGTTCCTGTGATGATCCTTTCCATTTCAGCCACACGCTCCAGATGCCCGGTTTCATACTGCGCCATGGCACGGTCCCAGCGAAAGCTGCGGCCAAACAGCGGCTCTGAGGCCAGTCCCAGAATCTCCCGCAATTCCTTCCGCGCAATTTTTTCGAGATCATCTTCACTGTAGGTAAGCAGCTCAGGGATGCGTGAACTGGAGAAGAAGCAGCGCAGCAGCTTCGCGTCTCCAGGCGTGCGATGAGGAAATTTCTTGTGGACAAAGGTGCAGGCCATCATCTTGCGGCCTTCAGAGCGGGGCACCAGAAATCCATGGCCTTCGGGCAAATCTGCCTGGGTATAGGCCAGCGCGACTGCGGCTGAAGACGTGTACTCAATTCTGCTTAGGCCTTTCGTCAGTCCAGGGTGTACTTCAAGCAGTAGCGCCGCAGCCGAAGGCGCAGGTACAGCCAAGATGACGGCCTGAAACTTTTCCGTGCTGCCGGAACTTTCTACCTGCCAGTCATCCACAGCCGCACGCACTATGACGTTTTGCTGTTGCATCCGGATTGAGCTTTTTGGCAGAGCTGAGATCAGCGCATCCACCATCTGCTGCATCCCGTTTTTCAGTGAAGTAAATAATGGCGGTGACTTGATTCCGGGCTTAGCACTGGAGCGGGCGCGAGCCTTGGCTTGCAAGGTGGCGCGAACCAGACTTCCGCTTTCACGCTCCATCTCAGCAAAACGGGGCAGAACCGCGTGAACGCTCAAGTTCTCCACATCTCCGCCATAGACGCCGGCAAGCAACGGTTCAGCCACGCGGTCCACCATCTCCTGGCCAAAGTGCCGGCGCACAAAACTTCCCACCGATTCGTCCGCCGCGTTCTTATTGCCTGACGTAAACCATTCCGTGGCCATGCGCAGCTTGGTGGCAAAAGAAAAAAGTGGAGTAGTGGCCATGGGCCAGATGCGTGTTGGCACCATGAACTCCAGACCTTGCGGGATCGGAACCAAGCGGTTTTTGACGAGAATGTAAGTTTTCCGTCCGGCATCATTGGAGCTGATGAGTTGATCGCCCAGGCCTAGCTCCTGGCAAAGGCGCGCACCGTCCGGCTTGATGCTGAGGAATGAGTCGGGGCCTGCTTCCAGCACAAAGCCATCATGCTGCTCCGTGGCGATGACGCCGCCCAGGCGCGCAGATTTTTCCAGCAACACCCATTGCAGATCGGCGCCGTTGCGGCGCATTTTTTCCAGGTAATAGGCTGCGCTGAGTCCGGCAATGCCGCCGCCGATAATGGCAACGCGCTTCATGCCTGCGAGGCGGACCCGGAGGCCACTCGAACATGCGCCGAAGCCAGGCTGGCCAGCGCGGCTGCGAGCGTGGGTGAAGTATTCAGAGATTCAGGACGAAACAGTTTAAGTCCCTGCTCCGTGGCAAATTCGCGGAAGTTGATGTCAATGTCATAGAGCACCTCCACGTGGTCGCAGAGGAACCCAATCGGAGCAACCACAACTCCTTTGTGTCCTTGGCGCTTTACTTCGAGCATGGCGGTTTCCACTGTGGGCCCCAGCCACGGCCCACCGGACATCCCCTGACTTTGAAAGGCGAAAAACCGCAGTTTTTCCGGCAGGGCGGTAATCTTTTCGCCTACCAGGCGCGCAGTTTCCTTGGTCTGGTCTTCATACGGATCGCCAGCCTGTATGGTCCGCATGGGTACGCTGTGGGCCGTAAAGATCACCGGCACTTCCGCTCCAACCTCGTCACTGGCGCGACGCCATACCGGCTCCAGCTTTTCCGCAAATGCCTGGATCAGCAGGGGGTGGTCATGCCAGGAATCAATGAAGGTGACGGCAATGCCGGGTTTCATCTCGGCAGACATCGCCTTGCGGTACAAGCCTACGCTGGTGGAGGAATTTTGCGGCGCCAGGCAGATGGCAATCACCTGCTCCACGCCTGTCTCCGTGAGTTGCCGTACCACTTCAGAGATGAATGGCTTCCAGTTTCGCATGCCTACATACACCGGCAATCCGAGCGTTGCACGCACACATTCGCCCTGCTGTAATGTGATTTCGGTGAGAGGAGATTTTCCGATCAGCGAATAACGGTGCTTAATCTCTGCAATCACCGCTTCCGGCACAGGACGGCCGCCGGTGATGTAGCGCATGAATTCGGGAATGTCAGCGGGCGAGTCCGGGCTTCCATGGGCAAGCAACAGGACCGCCGTTTTTGGTTCGCTCATCGTGCCGCTCCAGCGGACGAATACTTCACACTTAATTCTCTTACAAAACCCACCAGCGCGCGAACGTTTTCCACGGGAGTCTCCGGAAGGATCCCATGGCCAAGATTGAAAATATGCCCCGGCCGGCCTGCGGCCTGGCGCAGGATGGTGTCAGTCCGTGCGTACAGCTCTTTCTTGTCGGCAAAGAGCACCACGGGATCAAGGTTGCCCTGCACTGCGCCTTGATGCTGTAAGCTGCTCCAGGCTTTATCCAGGGGAAAACGCCAGTCCACGCCGATGACCTGCGCGCCTGTTTCCTTCATGGAAGGAAGCAGTGTTGCCGTGTCTGTGCCGAAGTAAATGATGGGAACGCCGGTTTTTTTGAGCCGTTGAGCCAGGTCCGTAGCATGTGGCAGCACATACTGGCGGTAATCTTCAACGCTCAGGCAGCCCACCCAGCTATCAAAAATCTGCAAAGCGTCAGCGCCAGCGGTGACCTGCTCCGCGGCATAGGCAGCCAGCACTTCCACCAGTGTATGCATCAGCATCTTCCAGGCCGCCGGTTCCATATACATCAGCTTTTTGGTTTCGATGTAGTTCCGCGAGCCGCCGCCCTCGATCATGTAGCTGGCCAGCGTAAAGGGGGCCCCGCAAAAACCAATTACCGGCAGCTTGTCGCCAAAATGTTTGACCACCCGCCGCACGGATTCGGAGACGTAGCCCAAGTCATCAGCGCGATGGGTCTGCAACTTCTCAATGTCTTTGATGGAGCGCAGCGGCTGCTCAATCACCGGCCCTTCGCCGGATTCAAAACGAAACGGCATGCCCATCACTTCCAGCGGGAGCAGCAGGTCGGCAAAGATAATGGCAGCGTCAACATCCAGTTTCTCCGCGGCTGTAATGGTCACGTCGGCGGCGATTTCCGGAGTCTTGCAAATCTCCAGGATGGAATGCTTTTTACGCACAGCGCGATATTCCGCCATATAACGGCCTGCCTGGCGCATCAGCCAGACAGGGGTAAAATCTACTGGCTCACAGCGGCAGGCACGGACAAATCTGGAATTAGGGGCAGACATGGTCGACATTCAATTTAACACGCGCTGCCGGGAGAGCAAACCGCTTCAACACCGGCCAGGGCCTTGCAAACAAGCGGAAATCATTCATTTTAAATACTGTTTGTGGCCCGCTCTCACGTGGCGTGAAGTCTAACAATGTGGTCTTGCGGTTGGATCACCGGCTGGGACGGCTCCGCGCTTTGCCGGGATAGGCGACTCACAATTTGTACCGCGTTCCCTTGGCAACTTCAGTCCACATATGTATCCATAAGAATGTCGAAGACAGTCATTCAGGTAAGACACCTTCCTAATCTCCGCAAAAATTAAAATGTACTAATATTTTGAATTTTTTTTCTACCTAAAAACAGAGAAGACATCTTCAGGAGCTTTGT